>JAUXFU010000088.1 GCA_030622705.1 Candidatus Omnitrophota bacterium
CAATTCTATAGACCTTCTGTTCTATTAAGATAGCATTATGAGGACAAGCCTTTAAACAGGCTCCGCAGCTTTTACATTTATCTCTATCAATCGAATAAGTAATTAATTCCCTGCATACGCCCGCCGGACACTTTTTTTCCTTTATGTGAGCATCATATTCAGAACGAAAATACTTAAGCGTAGAAAGCACCGGATTAGGGGCTGTCTTGCCCAGAGCGCATAATGAAGCTATAGATACAGTCTGTGCCGTATCTTCTAAAAGCTTCAGTTTCTCCTCTGTGCCCTTACCTTCGGTAATATCATTAATTATCTCTAACATGCGCCTTAAACCTACTCTACAGGGAACACACTTACCGCAAGACTCATCTATGAGGAATTTTAAGAAGTATTTAGCAATGTCAACCATGCAGGTTGACTCATCCATCACCACCATCCCGCCTGAACCAACCATTGAACCTGCTTTAGTTAAAGCCTCAAAATCTACGGGTAAATCAAAGAGTCTCTCAGGCAAACAGCCCCCGGATGGACCACCTGTTTGAACTGCTTTTATTTTCTTTCCATTAACGGCACCGCCGCCTATATCATATATAATCTTGCGTAAGCTGATTCCCATAGGAACCTCAACAAGCCCGGTGTTTCTTATTTTTCCGGTAAGAGCAAAAATCTTTGTTCCTTTGCTTTGAGCAGTACCCTTTGCAGCAAACCAGCAAGCGCCTTTATTTATAATAAAGGGCACATTCGCCCAGGTTTCGACATTATTTAAATTAGTAGGCAAATCATTAAAACCCTTCTCTGTGGTGTGAGTATCCTTAGGCCTGGGTTCCCCAACCTGACCTTGTAAAGAAGCCATTAATGCAGACGACTCCCCGCATACAAATGCACCGCCGCCTCTTGCAATCTTTATATCAAACGAAAAATTCGTCCCCAAAATATTCCTGCCTAAAAGCCCCAGTTCCTCTGCCTGTTGTACTGCTATCTTTGAATGTTTTACTGCCAGAGGATATTCATTCCTTACATATATATATCCGCACTCTGCGCCAATTGCAAATGCTCCAATAAGCATCCCTTCGATAACCGCGTGAGGATTTCCCTCTAAAACACTCCTGTCCATATAAGCACCTGGATCACCCTCATCAGCATTACAGATAACATATTTGGGGCTGCCTTTGGCAGTCCGGCAGAATTCCCATTTCCTTCCTGTAGGAAATCCTCCCCCGCCTCGCCCTCTAAGACCCGATTTTTTAACTTCTTGAATAACCCTATCCGGGTCCATAGTGGTCAAAACTTTGATTAATGCAGAATATCCATTATTGGCTATATAATCGTTGATACTACAGGGATCGACTAATTTATTTTGCCCAAGGACAACACGCTCCTGAGATTTATAAAAGGGAATATCTGCTTCGCAAGAAATTCTCTTGCCCGAAACAGAATCCAGATACAACAACTTTTCTATAATTCTATCCTGCTGCAAAGTCACGGAAACAATTTCAGCGATGTTTTCCGGCTTAACATGACAATAAAAAATATTTCCGGGTTCTATAACCATAAGTGGGCCCTGTTCGCAGAAACCGTGACAACCGGTAGATCTGATTCTTATTTTTTCAGTTAACCCTTTGCGTTTTAATTCTTCACCTAAAGCTGTTATTACAGACAAACACCCTGAGGCACAACAACCGGTTCCTGCACAAAGAGTAACTATCTTTCTGTATCTCTGGTTGTCTTTTTTATTTTTTTCTACCAGTTTTGTTAGATCTTTTATATCTCTTACTGCAACCATCATTTCCTGCTTTTCTTACGAGAATTATCTCGAGTTTCCTGTATCAGAACGCGTAATCTCCCCGTAGTCATATGATCATAATATTTTCCATCCAACACTACAACCGGCCCTAATGCGCATGCACCTAAGCAATTAACTGTCTCCACGGTAAACTCGCCATCATCAGTAGTTTCACCAGCCTTAACCTTAAGCTGTCCTAATACTTCATCCAAGAATTTAGGTGCCCCCCTGACATGACAAGCCGTTCCCGTACATACTACAAGTAAATGTTTACCCCGCGGCTTAAGGCTAAAGGCTTTATAAAAATTTGCTACCCTGAATACCTCGATCAACGGCACCTTTAATCTTTCGGAAACAACCCTTAATGTCTCTTCTGGAAGATAATTATAAACCCCCTGAACGTCCTGTAGGACTTCAATCAATTCAGAAGAAACGCCCTGTTTATTCTTTAGTATCTTATTAATTTTATCCATTTTCTCTATCTTAATTACTTCTAAAATAAAAAGGTGCCCCTGCAGTTTTACCCTGCAAAGACACCTTTGTCTTTTAATCAAAATATCACAAATTTGAACCTTGTCAAGAATATTCCTTCTTTACCCGTTTCCCCTTACTCTCTGCTCCTATAGAGTCTGCCTTGAAATTTACCTTCTTTCAAAAGTATATCTTCTACCCTCTCCAACACCTTATTTTTATCAAGAATCCATAAAGGCCCGGCAAGAAACTCCCGGGGACAATCTGCGGTTATTCTCTGAATAACCGTATCCGGCCGGAGATACTCCAGGAATTCTGTTACTAAACTTACATACTCATCCAATCCTAACGCTTTATATAATCCTTGTTTTAAAAATCCCTCTAATTTTGTCCCTGTTATAACATGAAGAGGATGTATTTTAATGCCGTCTAATTTAAGGCGGGCTATTTCTCTTGCTGTCTCTAACATACTGTCTTTTGTTTCATCCGGGAGCCCAAGAATTACGTGGGCGCATATTTTTATGTTTCTTTTTTTTCTGGTTAGCCTTACCGCCTTTAAAAAATCCTCATAAGTATGGCCCCTGTTTATAAACCGCAGGGTCCTTTTATGTATACTCTGCAGGCCATATTCAAGCCATACTTCGTAATCCCGGGTATAAGTTGCGATTAAATCCAGAATTTCCTCATTAACGCAATCCGGGCGCGTACCGATTGCTACTCCTACTACATCCTGAAATTCTCGCACCGCATCGTATCTTTGCCTCAAGATCTCTAAAGACGCGTAGGTGTTGGTGTATGCCTGAAAATAGACTATGAATTTCCGGGCATCGTATCTTTTCCTTCCGAAAGCTATCCCCTGTTCAATCTGAGTCTCTATTGGCCTTGGTGGAATGCGTGCCCCGTTAGAAAGTGCAATCCCATTAAGAGACCTCTTTCTAACGGGGCGAGTGTTAAAACTAAATGCCCTGTTATCACAATAAATACAACCCTCTTTACTTAGCTTGCCGTCTTTATTCGGACAGGAAAACCCCGCATCTATACCTAGTTTATAAACCCTGCAGCCAAAACGCTCTTTTAGATATCTGGAAAATTTGTAAAATCTTTCTTTATCTCCCATTATGAATTTTCTTAAGATATACCATTAGAATGGTAATTGCCGTGGGAGTAACACCTGAGATTCTGCTTGCCTGGCCTAAATTTATCGGTCTGAATCGTAAAAGTTTCTCTCTAATTTCGGCAGAGAGTCCATTAATCCTATCGTAACCCAAATCAGGCGGAATTCTTATCTTCTCCAGATGCTTAAAATCCTTTACCTCAGCAAGCTGCCTTTTAATAAATCCGGAATATTTTACCTCAATCTCAATCCCCTTAAGCACCTCTTCATTTTTGGAGGTCTCACCTCCGAACCCATTGAGTAACAGTATGTTCGGAGGTGAGACCTCCAACAGATGTTCTATTTTTATCTCCGGCCGCTTGAGCAGTTGATAAAGGCTGATTTTTTTGCCGTTGTTGAGTACCCTATTCTCCTTAAAATATTTTATGCCGACAGAAATTGCCTCCTGTTTTCTTAATGTTTTTTCATAATCCTCTTTATCTACCAGGCCTATCTCGAAACCAGCCTTCCTCAGCCGTAAATCTGCATTATCTTCGCGAAGGACCAGCCTGTATTCAACGCGAGAGGTAAACATGCGATACGGCTCATTTGTGCCTTTAGTGATTAGGTCATCAATCAGAACACCGATGTAACTCGTTGCCCTATCCAGAGTTAATGCCGGCTTACCCTTTATGTTTAAGGCAGCATTTATCCCGGCAATTAAGCCTTGCGCTGCTGCCTCCTCATAACCGGTAGAGCCGTTAATCTGACCGGCTAAATACAAACTACGGATGAGTTTTGTTTCTAATGTTGGAAACAGTTGCGTTGAATCAACTACATCGTGTTCTATCCCGTAGCCGTAACGGTTAATCCTGGCCTTCTCTAAGCCGGCAATGGAATGAATAAAATCCGCTTGTACATCTTCAGGTAAACTCGTAGAAAGGCCGTTGGGATAAAACTCATCCGTGTCCAGTCCTTCGGGTTCCAAAAATATTTGATGCCTTAGATGATGAGGGAATTTAACTATTTTATCTTCAAGTGAAGGGCAATAGCGAACGCCTGTGCCAATAATCTTCCCACCATACAGTGGCGAACGGTCTAAGTTTTCCCGAATAATGCTATGCGTCTTGTCATTAGTATAGGTAAGATAACAGCAAACCTGTTTGATATCTATGGTCTGTGTAGAAAATGAAAATGGTTTAGGGGGATTATCCCCGTTTTGAACACGGAGTTTCGAGAAATCAATTGTCGCACCGTCCAAACGCGCACAGGTGCCGGTTTTAAAACGCAAGATCTTA
>JAUXFU010000196.1 GCA_030622705.1 Candidatus Omnitrophota bacterium
AGCACGTAGGGACTTTTTTTGCCGTGTCCTACGTATCTACTTTAGTAAGTGTTTTCCTGAGCGGTTTTTTACATTGGAGGATAATCTATCTGATACCGTCGGTCTTGGGTTTGGCGGTATTTTTTTTGGTTCTATTCTTCTTGAATGACCTTGATTTCCGGAAACAGAAGTTTAAAATAAGTTATATCGCGACACTCAGGGATAAACAGGCAATTAATTTTTTTATCGTAGTCATTCTGGGCAGTTTCTTGTATCACAGCCTTCAGCAGAGGCTCGGCATATATCTGAGTGAGACATATTCTTTACAACAGGCGGCTATAAGTTTAATTTTCACCGTTGCTATATTAAGCGCGGTATTATTTGAATTTATGGGGGGGTTTTTGAGTTCCCGGTTCGGTAATATAAAGGTTGTCCGCGCAGGCTTTATCCTGATGAGCCTATTTGTGATGTCTCTGTTGGTTATAAAGAAATATCAATTGATGTTTATGACTATAACATTCTGGGGAGGAGGCTGGGCCATGACTCACGTAGGATTGTCTTCGTATCTTACGAATTTCTCCGGTAAGACCTTACGCGACGCCTCCAGCTTAAATAGCGCTTTGCGTTTTAGTTTTGGCGGCCTGGGCGCTTTTGTGGGTGGTTTGATTGTTTCCTGCGCAGGGTTTAAGGCGCTTTTTGCGGCAGTGGCTTTAGCAATATGTTTATTAGGGTTTTATTCGAATAAAATAATCTATCGGAGAAAGGAGAGTTATGGCTGATTTAGAAGGCAGGGTTGCATTGTTAACCGGGGCAACCGGCGGTATAGGCAGAGAGATTGTAAACAGGTTAGCCCGGGAAAGAGTTAAATTAGCTGTTGCCGGCAGGCACCAGGATGCCTTAGATAGCTTAAAAAGCGAGGTTAAGAACAACACTGATGTATTAACCGTTAACTGCGATGTTACCAGAAGAGAGGATTTAGAGAATTTAGTAAAACAGACGCAGGATAAATATTCTAAGATAGATATACTTATAAACGCAGCAGGGGTATCCAGCCAATATCCTTTTTGGGAGCAGCCTTTAGAGGATATAGAAAGGGTAATTCAGACAAATTATTACGGTTATGTAATTTTGACACGCATGGTTGCGCCTTTAATGAAGGAAAAAGGCTTTGGACATATCGTAAATATAACTTCTGGTTCGGTTATGGTTGAGCCGCCGCCGCGAAACTTTATTGTTTATACGTCATTAAAGGTAGCATTAAGGGCATTTGCTAAGGGCCTTTTTTGGGAAATGCGGGATTTCGGGATTAAGGTTACCTCAATTTTTCCCGGGGTAACGCGCACGCCTTTAACCGGCAGGCTTAAACACGTATCCGAAGAAAGACTTATTGAGCCCGAAGCAGTAGCAGATACGGTTTTATTCGCCTTAAAACAGCCGTTGAACGTTTGTCCTTTAGAATTAGCAGTGATAAATCAGCAAACACCATGGACAAAGCCGGTTATACCTTTTAAACAGGAACATCCACAGGAGTAGCGAGAAAAAGATTTTTTACTTTTAAAAAAGGAGGAAGCAAAATGAAGATTTTATTTGTAATGCCAAAGGTAGGCGCTTGGGCAACGCATGGAGAGCACCGCGCTCCTAATCAGCTTTATGCCCATTGGGCGGCTTACGTAAG
>JAUXFU010000070.1 GCA_030622705.1 Candidatus Omnitrophota bacterium
CGTCCCTTTTATAAAATTTAACCATTACTTCACTTTTTCCATCACCTTATTAATTCTCTCAAGCGCGGTGTCGAGATTAAAATTTTCACGTTCCTTCGGCGTTAAGACTTCAAACAGCTCTTCTTTAATACGTGATCGCATATCATTAATTTCGGCAGTCGGCCTTCCAAGGTTTACCCGATAGTTCCCTAAATCCGTATCCGCACCATCTTCCTCAAGTTTATTCTTAAAAAGTTTTATGACATCTTTATTTGTCAAATCAAATCCATTGCGTATAACAAAATCGAGATCGTAGAAATCTCGTGGAGCAACTTTCATCCGTATAGCACTAGCACGCAATTTCTCTGCTATTAATTCATTCAGCGATAAACAATTAATTTTGCCTCCATCGAAAAGAGGCTCTCCGGTAAAGGGATGTAAAAACTTATGTTTCACCGTCATTTTCTCTACAGCGCAAATTGGATTAAACCTAAGCCCTATTTCAAACTTAACTAACTGAACGGTTGGCTGAAGGACAGATTTATACGTAAAGTAATAAACATACTGCTTAGACTCATTACGTCCTGCTTTTTCTACTCCTTCAATACGAAAACCAAGTCTTTTGGCAAATCCTTCGATATTGTCCTTAATCGGCTGTATTGATTTGCGTCGATTACCTCGGGTCGTTGTGTATTCCGACAAACGCATGCTACAATCCAAATCTTCGCTCAAACGATAATAAGAGTAATAAATTTTATTAAGACATGTGCCGCCTTTAAATATAAGGTCCTGCGAAAGCTCATTGATTTTCGATAAAATCAAGGTTAAGTAATAATCCTTCTCGATAAGGGGCGCACGAAATCCGGTTCGATTGGCAGTCATATTGATAACATCTGTAAATTGAGCCTTATCTTTGTGTATCATTTATGATAACTTTCCATTTCGTATTAAGCTTGCCTTCGAACGAACCGGTGAATGAACTTATTGCCGTATCTTCTACGCTTTTGATAATCGGAACAAGTTCTTTATCGGAATACCCCATTTCTTCCATCAACACGCCAATTCTTTTGCGGGTTTTAATATTAGGGAATTTTGCCGCAAAACGAACAAATTTCCTGACATCGCAACGAGCCTTCTTGAGTTCACGCTTGAGAATTTCAAGAACGCTTTTAATGCCGCCAATCGGTTTATTAAAATAAACTAAATCAACCAGTGTGCGTTCTAAGGAACTGATTATCACTTCTTGACCCTCAACACTAATCTTCTCAAGACCATACATCCGGCTTTCCGGAACTCTCAAGAAATTGAATATAACACCGCATATTTTTTTATTTCTACGCTGCAATGTGGTGTTTAGGATGTACATCACTTGAAAAAGTTGATCCGTCAAATTGTAATAGTTATACATCGTTGAATAGCCTACATAATAATTGTTTCGCGGGAAAAATTGTGGCGGAATAAGCATTTCGTTTATACCAGCTCCTCCTTCGCCATATTCAAGGGGCGAAAAAACATATATTCCGCGCTTAATAGTGGAGAAAATACCTTTCTTTTTCAGCCGATAAACAATTTTATTTCGCTCGATGTCATCAAACTTGAAAAATGCATCTAAGTCTTCCTTAGTAATAATACGCTTCTTTTCATACGAAAGGCGCGAAATTACCTCAATTTCTTTCTCTCCAAGACGCTTTCTTTTTTTAGTGTTCATAATACCCTCATAAAGGATTATCGTTAATTTTATTATAATAATAGAATATCACATTTCCCCTATATGTCAATTAGAATCTACTGCTTTAACCATTATTTATAGTTTTGGATTTATCCTTCTGTAGCGCTTTATCATAAACTAAAAATAATATTCAGGTCTTAACATTAAGGCTTGAGGAAAATAGGCTGTTCCCTATTTATGAATACAGCCTGCCCTGGAATCTATTTTCTTTTAAGAGAGTATCTTCTATTTTCTTAAACACCTTGTTTTTCTCACCAATCCACAAAGGAGCCACCAGCAATTCCGGCGGGCAGTCGGCAGAAAGTCTTTGAATGACGGTTTGAGGTGAAAGATATTCCAAAAATTCTACGGCCAGATTTACATACTCATCCAATTCCAGCGGCCTATATAATCCTTTTCTGAAAAGCTCCTCTAATTTTGTCCCTTTAATTATATGCAGAGGATGAATTTTCAGGCCGTCCAATCTAAGCCGTCCCAATTCCTTAGCGGTGGCTAAAATATCCTCTTTTGTCTCCCCAGGCAGCCCGATAATTACATGGGCGCATATTTTGATATTCCTGCCTTTTGTAAGTTCAACCGCTTGCAAGAAATCTTCATAGAAATGTCTGCGGTTGATAAACTTTAAGCTTTTCTCATGGATGCTTTGAAGGCCGTATTCCAGCCAGACTTCATAATCTGAAGAGTAGCTTTGAATCAAATCTAAAATTTCCTCATTAACACAATCGGGGCGGGTGCCGATACAAATACCGACTATATCTTTAAACTTTCTTACAATGTTATATTTCTGCCTTAAAACATCCATTGATGCGTAGGTATTGGTAAAGGCTTGAAAATAAACGATGAATTTCTCCGCCCCGTATCTCCTCCGCCCCCAATTTATTCCCTCTTCAATCTGGCTCTCTATTGGCCTGGAGGAAAGGCGGGTATTAAAGCTAAAAGCGCGGTTATCGCAGTAAATACAGCCGTCTTTGCTTAATTTTCCGTCTTTATTGGGGCAGGAAAATCCGGCGTCTATGCTCACCTTATGCACCCGGCAGCCAAAACGCTTTCTTAAATATTGAGAGAATTTATAGTATCTGCGTTCTTCCATCATTGTGGAGCTGTGTTTTCTTAAGGTGTATCATCAAAATACTAATTGCCGCCGGGGTAATACCGGAAATTCTGCCAGCCTGGCCTAAATTTATGGGTTTAATCCGGGAAAGTTTCTCGCTGATTTCAAGGGAAAGACTGGGAATTTTTTTGTAATTTAAATTAGAGGGGATTTTAATCTTTTCTAAATTCTTAAAACTCCTTACCTCGGCAAGCTGTCTCCGGATATAACCGGAATACTTCGCCTCCGCTTCAATCGCCCGAAGGACATCTATAGAAAAAGCAAAAGGCAGTTTCTTTTCCAATGCCTTAATTTTAATCTCCGGCCTTTTGAGAAACTGATAGAGACTAATCCTCTTGTCTTTATGGGTGATTTTGTTTTCCTTAAGATAAATTACGCCTTTCTTAATCTTTTTTTCTTTTTCCTTTATCTTTGCATATTTATCTTTTTTGAGCAATCCTGCTTTAAAACCAATTTTGCCCAGGCGCAAATCGGCATTATCCTCCCGAAGACGCAGACGGTATTCAACCCGGGAGGTAAACATCCGATACGGCTCATTGGTTCCTTTGGTTACTAAATCGTCAATCAAAACACCGATATAACCTGTTGACCGGTCTAAAATCAAAGCCGGTTTTTTCTTTATTTTTAAAACGGCGTTTATTCCGGCGAGGACTCCCTGAGCAGCCGCTTCTTCATACCCGGTGGTGCCGTTAATCTGACCGGCCAGATATAAATTGCCGATCAGCTTGCTTTCCAAAGTAGGGAAAAGCTGGGTGGAATCAACGGCATCATGTTCGATCCCATAGCCAAAGCGATTAATTTTAACCTTTTCCAAACCGGGAACAGAATGGATAAAATCCGCCTGCACCGCTTCAGGCAGACTGGTGGAAAGTCCGTTTGGATAATACTCGTCGGTATCCAGCCCTTCCGGCTCCAGAAATACTTGATGGGTATGGTGATGGGGAAATTTAACCACTTTATCCTCAAGCGAAGGGCAATAGCGGACTCCGGTACCCACAATCTTGCCGCTAAAGAGAGGCGAAAAATTCAAATTTTTACGGATAATACGGTGTGTTTTCTCGCCGGTATGGGTAATATAACAGGGAATCTGTTTAAGCTTAAGCTCCCTGGTAAAGAAAGAAAAAGGGCGGGGCGGTTTATCGCCGGGCTGAATCCGAAGTCCGGAGAAATCGATTGTCTTACCATCCAGGCGGGCACAGGTGCCGGTTTTAAAACGTAAAATCCGGAAGCCTAAATTTCTTAAAGATTTGGAAAGAGAACTGCTTGTTTGTTTCTCTTCAATTCTTCCGCCGGCAAAGCTTTTCATGCCGACATGCATTAAACCGTTTAAAAAAGTCCCGGGGGATATTATAACGGCTTTGGCGAATATTTTCTCTCCCAGCGCCGTTTCTACTCCCTTAATAATTTTATTTTTAACTATTAATTTGTCCGCCTCTCCTTCATAAACCTGGAGATTTTTTTGGCCAATAATTACCTGCCGCATATATTGGCGGTAAAGAAATCTGTCAACCTGCGCCCGGGAAGATTGAACAGCCGGCCCCTTTGAGGAATTAAGAATTTTAAACTGGATGCCAGAGGCGTCCGCTGCCTGCGCCATCTCTCCCCCTAAGGCATCAATCTCCTTAACCAACTGACCTTTGCCTATCCCGCCGACGGCCGGGTTGCAGGACATAAGACCAATGGTATCCAGATGCAAAGTAAGCAGAAGCGTCCGGCAGTCCAGGCGGGCTGAGGCCAGAGCAGCCTCGCATCCGGCATGTCCGCCGCCGACAATAATAACATCATAGACTTTCCGGTTATTCATTTATATATTCCGTGTCATATGAGGCCTTTTTTATTAAAGCTAAAATAGTCGTTGCCGCCAATGATAATATGATCCAACAGGCTAATTTCAACAGTCTTGAGCGCATCCTTAATGGACTTTGTTACCGCGCAATCATCTTTGGATGGTTTTAACGTTCCTGAAGGATGGTTGTGCGCAATAATAACTCCAATAGCATGATGATACAATGCTCTTTCTACAATCTTCCTTGGATAAACTACAGATTTGTTAACTGTGCCGGTTTGAAGTGTTTCAATAGCTATCAACTGATTCCTGCCGTTTAAAAAGAGTGTTTTAAATTCTTCATCCGCAGAGCCTTTTAAGGAAGCCTTTAAATAATCATACACTACTTCAGGAGATGAAAGCAGGTCTTTATTGTGTAACCCATTCTCTAAATAAAGAATGGTAATATCCTTTAGTAAACTAAAAAACAAGGCGGCATGTTCTAAGATTCCCGGTACATTTTTAAGTTCTTCTCTATCAGCATCCAAGACGCCGTTAATAGTCTTAAACCGGGATATTAGTTCTTTGGCAATCGGTTTTATATCTTTTCGGGCGATAGCATAAGAAAGAACTAACTCCAACACTTCATAATCCAGCCAGCCATCAATGCCCGATTTTTTATACTTATCCTTTATCCTTTGACGATGGCCTTTATAACTTGGTTTCTGTATTTTAGTCATACTATTTTTTATCTATCTCCCAAACTCGCGCAGCTCGCGCAGGGCATCGTTTATTAAAGTAACGCTAACGTTCCTGGCTCTTGCCTCATGCAAATCATTAAGCAGAAG
>JAUXFU010000101.1 GCA_030622705.1 Candidatus Omnitrophota bacterium
GTAAACAAGTTCCCGGAGCATAAGAATAGAAGTTACAACTTTTGAATTTAATACAGCTTATACTTCAGGAATTTGCTGAAAGTCGTACCAGGATAAAAAGTCAAAGTCGGTTATATCAGACAGAATGAATCTAACAGTTTTTTCGCGAATGGCGATTTTAGCCAAAGCAGCTTTCGCTGTGAGGGAATCCGAACGTGGAAACATTCGGATGGCGAGGATGTTTGAGTCCGTCCTGGCGAAAGCCGACGGACGAGTTCGTGCGGCCACCGAAGAGCAAAAGACCTTTGGCGTTAAAAAATCGCCTCTGAGCGAAAAAACTGTTAGATTCATTCTGTATGTTTTTGCGTAAATCTGCGGCAATCCGCGTTAAAATGGAAAAAGACAATCTTTGTAAAAGTATCGTATCTTTGATGGAGGATTATCTAAAGGACTTAAACCTGGATAGCGGGGCTCTGCCTGAGGTATATTTAGAGTTTCCGGAGCAAAAGGGATTCGGCGATCTCTCTGCCAATTTAGCCTTAAGATTAAGCAAGATATTAAACAAGAATCCAAAGCTAATAGCCGGTTCAATAGTGGATTTCCTTGATAAAAAAATAGAAGGCTGCGGACTTAAACCGTATATCCACTCTATCCAGGTTGCCGGGGCAGGTTTTATTAATTTCTTTTTAACCGATAATTATTTTCGTAAGAGATTAGAAGAAATTCTTATCCTGGGCGATGATTTCGGCCGTAGTGATTTCAGCTCAGGGCGCAGGGTGTTGGTGGAGTTTGTCAGCGCTAACCCTACCGGGCCTTTATCTATTGCTCATGCCCGTCAGGCAGCAGTCGGGGATGCGCTTTGTAATGTTCTCGATTTCTTAGGTTTTAGAATTGAGCGTGAATATTACCTTAATGATGAAGGAAATCAGATTGACCTGCTGGGAAAATCTATCGAAGCCAGGTTTAATGAATTAAAGGGCCAGCCATGCGAGCTTCCTGAGGGCGGTTATGAAGGGCAATATATCCGGCAGATAGCTAAACAGATATTTGAGGAAAAACCTGAGGCTGAAGACCGGGAAACCGGATTTTTCTCTGATTACGGAGTCAGGTACATTTTAAATACAATTAAACAGGAACTAAAGGACTTTGGAGTGAACTTTGATTCCTGGTACAGTCAGAAGAAGCTGGGTGAATCAGGTAAGATTAAGGATGTTTTAGACGGTTTAAAACAAGAAGGGTTGATTTATGAAAAAGACGCGGCATCCTGGTTTAAATCTACCGCCTTCGGCGACGATAAAGATAGAGTTGTGATTAAGAATAACAGTTCATATACATATCTTGCCCCGGATATTGCTTATCATAAGCATAAATACCAGCGCGGTTTTAATTGGCTAATCAATTTGTGGGGGCCGGATCATCATGGTTATATTGCGCGTTTAAAGGCAGCGGTTCAGGCCTTAGGCGAGAGTTCAGAGTCATTAAGCGTAGTTATTGTTCAGCTGGCAACTATATTCAGGAATGGCAAGCCTTTACCGATGTCTACGCGTAAAGGCCAATATATCAGCCTGAGGGAAGTTTTGGATGAGGTTGGTTCCGACGCCAGCCGTTTCTTTTTTCTAATGCGCCGCACATCAGCCCACCTTGATTTTGATTTGGAATTAGCCAAAAAACAAACCCAGGACAACCCGGTTTATTATGTTCAGTATGCTCATGCCAGGATTTGCAGTATTATGCGCCAGGCGCATACGCGCCAGGCTCTTTTGCCGGATGCGCAACTTAAAATTAGCGGTTTAGGGGTTTTTTTAAAAGAGCAGCAGGAATTAAACCTGATTAAGAGGCTTTGGCGGTTTCCCGATACATTAGAGACTTGTTATAAGAATATTGATCCTTATTTTATTATTGTCTATTTACAGGAACTTGCTGAGGATTTGCATAGGTTTTATGAAAATTGTCGTGTTTTAGGCTCGGATATGGAAATAACCCGGGCAAGGCTTGCCTTGATTTCAGCGGCGCGCCGAGTCCTGCGCCGGGGCCTTGGGCTTTTAGGGATTTCCGCGCCGGAAGAAATGTAATTCGCCCTGCACCATATGGTGCAGGGTCATTGAAATGCCGAAAATTATAAAGATTGTTCAGCCGGATCCGCAATTAGGGAAAAGCTTAAGTAACCAGTTGGGTATTTCTCCAATTTTAGCGCAGGTTTTGATTAACCGGGGAATAAAAACTGCGCAGGATGCCGGGATGTTCTTGAAGCCCAGCCTGTCGCATCTATTTTCTCCCTGGGGGCTCAAGGATATGCAGCCGGCAGTAAAGCGGGTTGCTGAGGCGGTAAAGCGAAAAGAGAGGGTTTTGATATTCGGAGATTATGATGTTGACGGCATAACCTCGGTTGCTTTATTAAAGACGCGCCTTGAGCGTTTAGGATTACCTGTTGTGCATTATATTCCACACCGGATAAAGGAGGGATACGGATTAAGCCCGGTTGCCGGCGAGATAGCCAGAAGCAATCAGGTTAAGCTGATAATTACCGTAGATTGCGGTATAAGTAGCTTTTCGGTGATAGAAGAACTTAAATCTGCGGGTATTGACGTTATTGTTACCGATCATCATCAGCCGCAGGAACACCTGCCGCCGGCCTTGGCAATTATTAATCCTAAGCGCAGGGATTGCGCTTATCAGTATAAAGAACTTGCCGGCGTCGGCGTAGCCTATAAGTTTATTCAGGCGGTAACCAACAGTAACCTGTGGGAAGATTTGGATTTGGTGGCGCTTGGCACAATTGCCGATAGCGTGGCTTTAAACGGTGAAAACCGGATTATAGCCAGGGAAGGCTTAAGCAGGCTTTCCGGTTCCTGCCGTTTAGGCATTCAGGAGCTGATGAAGATTTCCGGATTGGGTAAGCACAAGTCGATGGGGACAACTGCCGTAAGCTATATTCTTGCCCCGCGCATCAATGCCAGCGGGCGGATGGATACGGCAGAGAGCGCTTTAAGTTTACTGCTTTCTCAATCAGTTGATGAGGCTCGTGATTTGGCAAAGATATTAAATTCCCACAATCGCAGTAGACAAAAGGTGCAGGGAGAGATTTTTAAGGAAGCTAAGAGCCTGATTGACAGAGAGGTTAACTTCAAAGACCATTGTGTAATAGTTTTATCCGGCCACAACTGGCATACGGGGGTTCTGGGTATAGTTGCCTCCCGCCTTATGGATAGGTTTTACCGTCCGACAATCTTGATTTCTGAAAGCGCCCAGGGCTATTGCCGCGGTTCGGCCCGTTCAATAAAGGATTTTTCAATCTTTGATGCTTTGTTTCATTGCAGAAAGCATCTTGAGGATTTTGGCGGCCATAAGTTTGCTGCCGGTTTAGTTATTGCCAGGGATAGTATTCAGGATTTCCGGCGCGATATAAATCATTTTGCTCAAAAGACTTTGCTTAAAGAGTTCCTCGTGCCTTCGATTGAGGTAGATATGGAGGTAGGTTTTGCTGATTTAAACGAGGATTTAGCTTTTCGGCTGGCTGATTTAGAGCCATTCGGACAGGCTAATCCTGAACCGGTCTTTTATACCCGTAATCTTACCCTGTGTAGGGAGCCTGCGGTTTTAGCCAGAGATACATTAAAATTCTGGGTTTCTGATTCTAAGTTTACTTATCCGGTAATCGGTTTTGGCCTTGGTGCCCTTAAACAGAGTTTGATGGAGGCAGATTCATTGGATTTGGTATTTTGTCTTCAGATTGATAATTGGCAGGGTAATCAGGGCTTGATCCTGCGGGCTAAAGAAATAATTCTTAACTGACTTTTTGAATTTTACCGGTTTTCTGGCATTTGGCGCAAATGTAGATATTCTTTGGATGACCGGAGATAATAGCTCTTATTTTCTGCAGATTAGGTTTGAACAGCCGTTTGTTAACGCGGGTTGTTTTTCTTCCTGTCCCGCCTTTTTTCTTAGGCATTCCCTTATGGCTTAAGGTATGACCGTACATCGGGCCTTTATTACATATCGCGCATCTTCTAAGCATGTCGGTATTATAACAGAAAAGAGGGAACGGTCAAATATAATTTTTAGTTTTCAAAAACTTCTGTAATCCCAAAGTGATAATGTCCTAATTAGCCAAAGTTAAAATGTCCCCTTTTAAAGATGCTATAATGCGCTTTTTGGAAGGAGGGCATTATGGCAGGAAAGGACATTATCACA
>JAUXFU010000066.1 GCA_030622705.1 Candidatus Omnitrophota bacterium
AACAAACGCGTCTATTCTCTCTCTTATTTCATTTTTCTCTTCTTCTCCATAACGGCTCTCCATTAATTTTAATTTCTCAAGCCCTTGCCGGCTAACCTCTTGCCAACAATATTCGAATTCATAATGTTCAATGGTAAAATAATCTAAATCAATAGCTAAAATAACTTCTCTATCCTCTTCAAAAACAGGTAACTCCCTAACCGGAAACTCGCTAACCTTAATTGCCTTTATTTCTTCCTGAAAGGTATATGGATTGGGTTCATAACTAAAACAAATAGATTTTGTCTCTCCCTTTGCTTGAATCCTTCCATTGGTATGTCTATATGAAATTACGTATGCTCTCTCTTCTTCCTCTATTGATAAAGGATATTCCTTGAGAGTAAACAAAAATTCAGGACGGACAGAATAGACCTCGTTTACTAAGCCATAATAAAGCGCCGGTGTAATAAAACTAGCAAACGGATAATAAATATTAGCTGCTTCTTTTATGCTCTTAGGCCTTTGTTGAAGCTCAACATATCCGTTGTCAAAGTGGCCATCAACGATAACGAGTAAAGAGCCGTCTTTTATCTTTCCTTTCAGCCTGGCCATCTCCCATCTTGAATATGAATCGCCATCGTGAGCAACGACATAAACAAGCGGGCCTCCCGGCAAAGCCATAAGTTGAAACGGCTCACTAACGTCATGATATTTTCTGATGTTTTTCATAATCTCATAAACTAAATTAGAAAATTGGTAAGAATACTTTCCCCCATCGCGAGATACCCCCCTGGCAATTTTCTTTTCCAAACCACCATCGTTATTTTTATTTTCCGGTAAAGATTCCTTTTTCTCTATCGCTTTTCCAGGCCGGCCAACTGGGGCCTGGCCGGCAGGCTGCAGAGAGTTTAGAGTTAAGCTCAAATCTCCATCCAATTTCCCTTTAGCCTGAAGATAAGAGATTTTAAACAAAGCCTCCAAATACTTATCCGAAGACATCTCGCCGCTAAGATTAAGGAAACAAGGGTAGTTATTCCGCAAAGACTCGCCTTCATCCTGCAGGTTTATACCCATAAACACGAAATCAACTTTGCCGCGCCTATTACTCCGGGCCTGCCCTGATTCAGGCACGTATCTGCCTTTGGCAAAATCTTTTATCGCCTCCTGTAAACTCTCACCCTGCACTCTACCTGTCTCCATGCCATCGGTAAATACCACCACTAAACTTTTTGTCTCTTTATCAGAAGCTTGAGGGAAACGAACAGCGCTTAAACCTTCCAGAATAGCTTCAGTCTCTATTCCACTGCCGTCACCAGTGTGCCATATTCTATCTATCGCCTGGAGCAACATATCTTTCCTGCCATGGGCAGTCCTTGCCCTCTGCCATTTCTCAAAATCAAATAATATTTCCAGTCCGGTAGTAATTGTCGCAATGGCAATATTAAGATCCGGATTTTTACGCGCTAAATAGCTTAAGAAACCGGCATGATGCAGAAGAATCTTTTCCATCTGCCATTTAAGCTCGCTATCAGAAGTTATACTGCCGCTTACGTCAATGATAAAAAATACATTCTGGCTTAATCTGCTGCGCTCATCTTCCTGCTGAGGCGAGTAAAACAGCCTGTTTGCGTCACCTTCTACCAGAGCTTCAGGATTAATGTCTGTGCCGCCCTCGGGAACGGTACGCCGCTCAAAACTATCTTCCTCCTCCGGAGGCGCAAACAAATCCTGGTATTTCTGCATCCAATACCGGAGGTTACCGGGGAGTTCGCCGTCAGGCTTAGACTTACACGGCTCTAACATCTGTTCTAAATCCTTTCTATCGTCAGAAAGTCTTTTGCCTGGAAAAGGTATACCTTCGGCGGAAACATCCACCTTACTTATTACCGCGACCTTTACCCGCGGCCTGACATTCAGCCCTCTGGAAAGCCTGAAGTTGCGCATTCGGCCGCCTACGAGAATCTGTACTATGCTTTCATGGTAAAATCCCTGCTCAATACCACTGAAGTAACTCTTGGGATTACGAAAAAAATCTGAGGCAATGCGCTGAATCTTTTCAGGCTCAAGCCGGCATATCCTTTCGGAAATATCTCTGGCCTGACTAAAATCATATTTGTAATCGCCTCCGGCCATCTGATCCCAACCCTGTGCCTGAGCAAACGCGTTAAGTATGGCTTTGGCTGCCAGAGGGTAACAGCTATCCGCCGGATTCCCAGGGCCTCCAACATTTTCTATCAGCCCAGGGAGCTCTTCGCGGATATAGCGATAAAGGTATTTTTCTTCTTTTATCACCAAAAGAGGAAACAGCATAGAGTATAATTCCACGTTCTTCCTCAAGGCAGCGTGCATATCCTCGTTGTGTTTGCTTAAATTATCTGAGGCCACGTGCCCAATCTCATGGCTGCCCACTTCCTCCCGTTTATACTCATCGTCAAGATACTCCGCAATCACATCCAGACCATCATAATACCCCAGAATACCGTCCTGGGCATGACGTCTGAGAAAAATAATTGCCGGCACCAAACCATCAGGAAAAGCTTTTTGAAAATCCTCACCGAGCAAGTCCTGCAACAGTTTCTTATCCATAACAACACGCCGGGCAACAGGCTGGGCATTAAACACTATTGTGCATAGAAAATTACCGGAATCTTTCTGCCACCCTTTAACTTCCAATTCTTCCAGATACACGCCTTTCTCCTGGGAAAGATTCTGCAGGCGGCTGGCTGCAACCAATAAATCCCCTAAAGATAACTCTTCCTGCCGGAATATGCTCTCATACCGGTCAATAATTTTTGATAGCCGCTCATCAATTCCTTTAGCAGCCTCTAAAGCGCGCCTGAGCATATCCGGATCAACCTGATTTTGAGCTATACCCACAAACACCGGTTTAAGAATCTCTTCAGCAAAATAAATATACCGCTCAACCTCAGATTTATCGGAATAGGATTTAAATCCAACTAATGCCTTTTCTATCTTTTCCCGGTCAAAACTGAATATCGCCTTAAATTTTTCAGCTGCTTGTTCCTTTTGCTCCGGCGTCATTTCTTGCGCCTCGGCCTCAAGCTCTTTGGGCAGGCTGATTTCTATTCGCATAATAGCCTGCTCTATCCGGCCGTAACTGACCGGTTGAGGCAAATCAACTGCCTCTACTTCAAACACCTCTTCCGGTACTGAAAAAAATTCAGAACTCTCCTCAGGTATAGAACCAGGCCTCTGACTTAAGGCCTGTTCTCTCTCAAAATAAAGTTCACCGCGTCTGTACAACTCCGCCAGGATAGCATCTAACTCAGGGCGGCTAAACTCCTTTAAAGGTTCGCCTAAATGCACCTTCACACTGCGCGAAGAAAGCGCCCCCGAAAACACTTTCCTGCTTCCGCCGCTGCCTGTGCCTCCGTAATGCTCCGGAGGGTTGTAGGTTAAAATAGTGCCCCCTTGTATAGGCAAGCCCACCTTTATGGCTTCTCCGTTGGAAGCTTCCACATTAAAAAACTCCTCGCCCCGGGCAGCAGGATTTAATAGATCCCAAACTTCACGGGTAATATTGGCTTCATCAATGTGCCTGTGCAAACGGTTAGACAAAATACCCTGCACCCGCCTCCCGTCAATCGTACCGCAGGCAGCTAAAAACTCAGCCACGTTCATCTCAATTGTCTCACCCAGAGAAAGCCCAAAGGTTAATGCCTGAATCGGCATGTCCCGATAAGGATCAATACGCACCACCGGCACACCTTCAGCCTTAGATAACATATTAACAACACTGGTTTTGCCTGCCCCGGTTTCTCCTGCCATAAGCACTATCCGGGGAGGCACGAGTTTCCCTGTTGCCGCGCGTACCGGCTGTATTGCCTGCAAAACTGAAATCAGAGTCTGAACTAAAGAACGCGTAGGATACATGTAATCTTCCGCCTGCATCTCTTCTAAAGGCAGGGACCTGCGCCGGCTCTCTTTATCTGAACTTAGCCGCTCCTGCCCTACCCCGGACAACAGCCGGCATCTGAACCTGAGGTCGTTTCCTTCCAGTCTCAGGCTTATTGCATCGGAAAGCTTTATCTCCTGCTCTGACTTCCCCAGAGTATACATGTCTACAGTGTAAGCCTGCCTTCCGGTAATTATTATTAAACTGTTCTCCCTGAGATAGAGCTGTATGCCATTTGGGCAAAGGTAAGTGCACTCATCAGAAACATCTCCCAATGGCACAACCATATCCTCCTCATGGGACTGTTGCAAAATGGGTAAAATTTTTAAAAAATCATTGCCGAACACTTTTGACATCGCATCCTTTGTTTCATCTAAATTTAAATTCGCCTTTAAACGTACTTCTGTTGGACTTATCTGTTCAGCCCAATCATTTTCAATCAATTTTTTAGAAACGCCGCTCCAATCAAGTCCGACTTGCTCAACCTGGTCTTTCTCAACAGTCCCATCCTGGTAATGAACCTCCTCGTTGCGGCTTATAATCTTATCAATCAACCCGGCATAATAATAACCAATCTTATCTCTGTCCATATCCGGAAAAAGTTCTCCTAAAACTCCTTCTGCCATTATCCGGGTATCAAATAAGGCTAAATCCTCCGAACATAATGCCCTGCGGTAAACGTAATTTACTGCCTGCACAACATACCAGAACGGGTTTTTCTCAAAATTACCTTTCTGGTAATCCCGCTGTTTGTACATCTGTACTCTTAAAGATAGTTCTAATACGTCTTGCGGATTAAAATTGTAGTTTGAACTCAACTCAAATATCTCTTCCCTGCAATAGGCTTGCGCGCGCATGGCTACATCCAATAAAAACTCTACTTCTTGTGCGGTAACATTAGGGTATAATTTCGACACTACTTTATGAAGCTGACGGCTTTCGGTTAATGCGGGAAGATTAACTTTGCTGAAACGGTTAGCAAAAGGTGAAGACAACCTCTTTAAATCTCTCGCCACCGGCATAACCGTCACCCAGGAAGGCAAAACATACTCTGTTAACCTGCCCTGCTCATCACGCAGAAGAGCTGCGCGCGTAGTAATAAGTTCATTTATTTTTACCAGTTCCTGGAGAGGAATAGCCTCTACATTGGGAATCCCAATAATTACAGGCACTCGTTCCTCCTCCGCGACCTTACCAATTTCCCCGCGCTTTATCATATGCCTGCCTATGGCTCCGCGGGTAATACTAAACTCTTCTCCGGCTTCTCGCCACCCGCTAATGACTCCCTCCCTAACCTCCTCAAAATCCTCGAACACAAGCGATTCTCCCTCCAGAAGATGTTTTACAGTTATAAACGGATGGCCTTCAAAAAACTCCAATCGCCGCCCGCTTAAGTATGCTGTCAGTTTTAAAAGTTCCACGCCCCAGGCGCCATTCTCTTCAAAGATAAGTCCCATTCTGCTGGAATTGGTTAAAACATATTCTATAGCCCTGGCCTTTTGCAGCATTAATTGCGAACCTGCCAAATGAGCTATCTCCTTCTCTTCAATATTAGTATATCCTCTGTCCTCTATCTCTATTTGGTAATCAACCTCCTCAAACCCGGAAAAAATTGTCTTTATTATTTCTTTAACTTTATTCTGATCTTCGGAAACATTCACCCATTCTAAATATACAAGCTGGATGCTT
>JAUXFU010000061.1 GCA_030622705.1 Candidatus Omnitrophota bacterium
AGACTCAAGGCAGGATTCACCTTAAGATAACCATCGCGGCATAAAAACTTAAAAAATGAGCGCAGGCAGGAAAGCTTCCGGGCAATACTGCGCGGCTTAAGATCCCTATTCTTTAAATGCGCTAAATATCTACGCAGGCTAAGATAATCTACCTTCTCCAGGGGCATCTGTTTAATAAAATTATTAAAATCCCCTAAATCCACCTGGTAATTAAGCAGCGTATGCGAAGAATAGTTCTTCTCAATCTCTAAATATCTTAAGAATTTATCAATGTAACGCTGCATAATTTCCTTTCCTGCATCCTGTCTGAGAAAAGCGAAAATTTATCCCGCTTTAATTCTTTACTTGAATTCCTCAATTCCAAAAAAGATATTATTCTTTCTTATCTTTTGCTCTTCCTTTTTTTATTCTGGAATATTATACTATCAGTCGTAATGATTTACCACAAAAAAAGGCGGGTTTTTTTCACTCGCCTTTTAATAAAAATCATTCTTAACCCTTAGGTTTCCTGCTTCTTTTCTGTCTCTTTGGCCTATAGGATTATTTTTCTTTTTAAGTGTTGGGAAGCTTTTTTGAGGTAAACCTGCACTTGGGGAAATTAGAGCACCCATAGAATACCCCGCGCTTGGAACGCCGCTCTACTAATTCGCCATCGCAGTCAGACTCGGGGCATTTTACGCCGGTGGTAAATGACTTGGCATTCTTGCATTCAGGAAACCCTGAACAACTTAAGAATTTACCTCGCCGGCCCCATTTTACAATCATCACACGGCCGCACTCCTGACAGACCTCATCACTCACGATTACCTCTTTTTTAATATGCTCCTGGGCATAATCAAGATGGGATTTAAACGTTGGGTAAAAATTATTTAATACCTTAAGCCGGTCGCAGAGTCCTTCTTCAATCTTGTCTAACTCTTCCTCCATTTGGGCGGTAAATTTAAGATTAAGCACCAGCGGAAAATACTCCATCAATAAATCACAAACCTTAAACCCTAACTCAGTAGTGTGAAAATAACCCTTGATCCGCCGCGCATAATCGCGCCTGACGATTGTCTGGATTATTGAAGCGTATGTAGACGGCCGCCCGATTCCCTCTTCCTCTAATGCCTTAACTAAAGAAGCTTCGGAATAACGTCCGGGCGGCTTGGTAAAATGCTGACCTGGAATTAAACGAACTAGCTTAAGCCTTTCGTCTTTTGTTAATTCAGGCAATTTTTTTTCCTTTTCCTGTTCCTTAGAATAAATTCTGGTAAAACCGGGAAAAATAAGCTCACTGCCCAAAACAGAAAATAAGTATTCCTTCGCTTGGATACTTATATTGGTTAACCGATAGCGCGCGGGTGTCATCTGGCTGGCAATAAAACGCTTATAGATTAAATCGTATAATTTGTATTGCTCTTTACTCAAGAAATCCTTTATGCTTTCCGGCGAATATTCAAGCCCGGTTGGCCGAATCGCCTCATGAGCCTCCTGGGCGAACTTTTTTGCCTTATAGGTATTAGGTAAGGCAGGCAGGTAATTCTTGCCGAAATTATTCAGGATAAAGCTACGCACCTGATTAATCGCAGATAAAGCAACACGGGTAGAATCGGTCCTCATATAAGTAATTAAACCAACAGGCGCGTCCCTACCGACCCCAAGACCTTCGAATAACTGCTGAGCAATTATCATTGTGCGGTTGGCCGTAAACTTTAGTTTATTAAATGCGTCCTGCTGTAGGGTACTAGTAATAAACGGCGCAGCCGGCCTGCGTTTCATCTCGCTGGACTTTATCTGACTTACGATAAATATCTTTTTCTTTATATCCTCAACTAACTTATCGGCTTGACCCTTAGTTTTTATCTCTATTTTTTTGTTATGTATTTTCTCTAATTTAGCTAAAAATGGACATGTCGGCTTATGACCTTGTGAGTTTGTGAGTTTTTTCAGCTCTGCCTCAATCTCCCAATGCTCGCTTGGCTTAAAATTCTGGATTTCCTTCTCCCGCTCAACAATTAAACGAAGAGCCACAGACTGAACCCGTCCGGCACTCAAGCCCCGGCCAATCTTGCGCCAGAGCAGCGGGCTTAAGAAATATCCGACAATCCTATCGAGGATCCGCCGGGTAAATTGAGCCTCAACCATATTTAAATCAAAATCCCGCGCGTTGAGAAATGCCTCTTTTACTGCGTGGGGAGTAATCTCGTGAAAAATCACCCGCAGGAATTTTTTCTCTTTAGGCAATTTCTCCTTAATGTGCCAGCCGATTGCCTCTCCCTCGCGGTCAGGGTCAGTAGCAATATAAATCCTTTCTTTATTAGCTGCCTCTTTCTTTAACGCCTTCAATATCTTACTTCGGCCAATAATAACCCTAAAGGAAGGCTGGAAATTTTGCTCTATATCCACCCCTAATTTAGACTTTGGCAAATCAATAATATGACCCATCGAAGAGGTAATCGAAAATTCCTTACCCAGAATATTGCCGATAGTCTTCGCCTTAGTCGGTGATTCTACAATTACTAATGATTTCTTCACGTTAGAGACATCCTTTCTGCTGAACAAGAGGCATCCTTAAGGATATCCCCTGTTTGCCTTCCTGAAAGCTTCTCTTTTAATAAAGGCACTAATTCTTCTATAATATCATCAACATCCTCAACTAATTTTGCTCCCTCCTTTAATAATCGATGACTGCCTTTCATCGTAAAACTATCTGCCTGGCCGGGAACACAGAAAACCTCCCTACCCTGCTCAAGCGCAGATGAAGCAGTAATCAGGGCGCCGCTTCTTCTCGGTGCCTCTATAATTACCACTCCAACAGATAAACCGCTGACAATCCGGTTACGCAGGGGAAAATTCCCGCGAAATGGCATAGTACCCATAGGAAATTCAGAAACCAATACCCCCTTTTGGATAATCTGTTCAAAGAGGCGGGTGTTTTCTGAAGGATAAACCACATCCACTCCGCAGCCTAAAACGGCAACCGTACGGGCTTTTATTCCTAAGGCTGACTGATGAGCGGCTGTATCGATTCCTCGCGCTCCGCCGCTGACGATTGTAAATCCCTTTTCTGCCAACTGGCTGCTAATCTTGCGCGCCATATTAATTCCATAAATGGTTGCCATCCTTGTTCCAACAATGGCAATCGATAAATCATCCTGAGGCAAAAAATTACCCCTGAGAAATAAAACTAACGGCGGATCATATATATTCTTTAGATTCGCGGGATATTGAGCACTGTCCTGCGTAACAATTCTCACCCTGTATTTCTCAATCAGCTGCAACTGCTTATCTATAACAATACTCTTGCGCTGCCGGTCGATTGCCCGCGCAAGCACATCCCCTAATACAGAGGCGATCTCTTTTGAGCAGGCGCATAGAATCTTGCCGGGTTCGCCAAATTTCTCCAGCAGCTTCTTTGCCCTTATTGGCCCAATCTCAGGGATTAACGTTAATTTAAGCCAATCAATAGTCTTTTGCTTTAACATGTTCAAATTTTAGATTTTTCAGCGATTTCCAGAACCTTCCTGACTACCTGCGAAATTGTTAAATCCGAACTATCAATAGTATAATCTGCCTGCGCATAAAAGGAAGCGCGGATCTTAAGAAGCTGTTCAATTTTTTCCTGAGGGTTGCTCGCATTCAACAATGGCCGGTGACTATGGCTTTGGGTACGGGCAAGAATCACCTCCGGGGTTGCGCTCAAACAAACCATTATACCCGTGTGCTTCATAATCTGAATGTTCTCTTTATCTAAAACAATGCCTCCACCGCAAGAAATCACTAAATCTTTCCCGGTTGAAATATCCTTAAGCACCTGCTTTTCCAGACTTCTGAAATAGGCCTCGCCGTCTTCAGTAAAAATCTGGCTGATTCTCCTGTTTTGTTTTTCTTCAATCAGGGAATCCAGATCGAGGAAACCATGATTTAACTGTCCGGCTACCTTCTTACCTACAACAGTCTTTCCGGTTCCCATAAATCCAACCAGATAAATTATCACTCTATCCTCCCTATTATTAAATTCGTACAGACACCCCTTCAAAGCACTAATTTTAACATTCAGCTATAGTTATGTCAACGGTGTTCTCAATTATGCTATAATTAGCATATTATCCTTGTTGAAATCTCTTATTATTACCCCGGCTCATAAGATGTGCCAAAATTCTCTCCGATAATTTTGGCACATTCACCGGGGTCTGCGGAAAATCCGCCCGAAGGGCGGATTTTCCTTGACCGCATCTTTAGCTTATGTCAAGCTATTGGCGCTACTCCTGCTGCCTCGTTTTGATACGCAACAAGAATTACCTCACTGAGCGCCTGCCGCGCTTGGGGGCTTTTGGGATAAAAACAGTCATACCAACGCCCATCCTTGCCTTTCTCCTGAGGCATTGCCACAAACAGTCCTTTTTCTCCCTGCATAATGCGCAACCCCTTAACAATAAACTCACCAACTGCCACATCAACAAAGGCCTTAAGCTTAGACTCGCCCTCATCAAAACAACGTAACCGCACTACCTCCATATCCATCCTAATCACCTCCCTTTAATTCGGCCAAACAGCTTATGTTCCCTATCGCTCCATAAGCCGTGGCCTCACTTATAATAGACACAAGAGAGGTAACTTTCTCACATAATTTTTTTAAAATAATCCTGATAATTTGTCTTTATATCAACAAGTACGTCACTGCCAAACTTTGAAAGGAGCACGCGCGCCAACTCAAAGGCAACTGCCGCTTCCGCAATTACCCCTGCTGCTTCGACCACGCAAATATCTGAGCGCTCGATGCTTGCCTTACTTACTGCCTTTGTTTTAATATTTACCGAAGCAAGCGGAGCAAGAAGGGTAGCGATAGGCTTCATACAGGCGCGCAGGACAATATCTTCGCCATTAGAAACCCCGCCCTCGATACCCCCGGCATTATTGGTTTTACGATAAAATCCCTTAGATCTTGAGTAATAAATCGCATCGTGGACCTTTGACCCGAATTTTTCAGAATAACCGAAACCCAAACCTATCTCTACTGCCTTAATCCCCGGGATAGACATTATTGCCTGGGAAAGCCGGCTATCAAGCCGCCGGTCCGGCTGAACATAACTCCCCAGACCAGGGATAACACCCCTTGCCTGCACCTCAAAGATACCGCCCACTGTATCCTTGCTCCTTCTTGCCTGATCAATAACCAGTTTTACCCGGGCTTTGTTAGTCTTGCCGCAAACCTCTAATAACCGGCTGGTTATATTAATTCCAAACTCCTCCAGAAACATCTTACATATTGCCCCAATAGCTACCCTAACTGCAGTTTCTCTGGCTGAGGCGCGCTCAAGCACATTGCGGATATCCGAAAAACCATACTTAAGCAACCCGGCTAAATCCGCATGTCCGGGGCGCGGAGAAACTACCTGAGGTAATTTCTCGATACTGAAATCCTTATTTTTTATTAAAATCCCGATTGGGCTACCTAAGGTAAAACCGCCCTTTAAACCGCAGAGAATCTCGGATTTATCCTGTTCAATCCGCATTCTTTTACCCCGGCCATAACCCTGCTGCCTTCGCCGCAATTCCTGATTTATCCGGCCAATCTCAACCCTAAGCCCGGCAGGAAGGCCCTCTAAAATAGCTGATAATGCCTTTCCGTGTGATTCCCCTGCAGTTAAATAGCGCAGCATAACTTACCCCCTTATGTTTGTTAGTCTCATTAAATTACAATATACAATTCCGAAATTACAATTTCAACGATTATTTCGACTTGTCAATTTTTAGTATTTGGTCATTTGGTATTGTAATTTGTTTGCCCTGCGAAATTCGTAGAATTTCACAGGATTAGTCCCCGCAATCTTTTAGTTTGCAGGGGATAATTTGTAATTTGGGATTTGTAATTTAACCATTTTCCACATTATTTTTTATTCCTCCTTCCACAAACCCCGCT
>JAUXFU010000005.1 GCA_030622705.1 Candidatus Omnitrophota bacterium
TGTGATGGAGAAGCAGTATTTACATACAGTAGAACAGGGGGAACGTTTGGTTTGTATTTTGCAATTAAGCAAAAAGGAGACAGCCAGCAGATAGTCGAAGCAATTCGTGAATACTTCAATTATATAGGGTATATTTATAAAAACAAAGCGAAGCCCGTTCTTAATAAAAATAATGATATTAAACCAGCTATTTATTATAGAGTGACTAGAATTGATGAGCTAAGAATTATTATTGATCATTTTGATAGGTATCCTTTGCAAAGTAAAAGAAAACAAGAACCGTATCAGGTGTGGCGTGATATGGTTATACATAAGATAGAGAATTACCGTGATATAGATTATGATACGCGTAAGGCTTTGGCAAAGAAACTTACAGATTTAAATTTACAAAGTCGAACCCTTGTCGTGCAAGAAGGTACAGAAGAAATTGCTGTATTAGCTCAATAATCAAGAGTCCGCGACAACAAATTCATAAATAGCTACCAGGGGTTAAAAACAGCTCGGATAGAGGGGTATTATTGCATTACCGCAGCGCGAGAGAAAGATCCAATGGGTAAAATTATCGCTGTTTGTAATCAAAAGGGCGGTACAGGTAAAACTACCTCCGCGATAAATATAGCAGCTAATTTAGCATTAATGGCTAAGCGAGTTTTGGTTATTGATTTAGACCCTCAGGCAAACGCTACTAGTGGTTTAGGTATAAATAGACATGATATCCAAAAAAGCAGTTATCATATTCTATTGGAAGAGCAAAAGGTAAAAGAAATATTGCAACTCACGGCAGTTGAGAATCTTTATTTAGTTCCCTCTAATTTAGACCTTACAGGCGCGGAGGTAGAGTTAGTGGGTGTTTTGGGCAGGGAGCATAGGTTAAAAAAGGTTTTACTAAATGAGAAGGATGATTTTGATTTTATAATTATTGACTCGCCGCCCTCTTTAGGATTATTAACTATCAATGCTTTGTGTGCGGCAGATTCAGTACTTATCCCGGTTCAATGCGAATTTTATGCACTAGAGGGGGTAACACAATTAGTTAATACTATCAAACTTGTAAAAGACAATCTCAATCCTGAGCTTGTCATTGAGGGCGTAATTCTTACTATGGCGGATTTTCGTACCAATCTTACTAAGGAGGTGATTCAGGAGGCAAGGGGGTATTTTAAAGAAAAGGTTTATGATACGGTTATCCCCAGAAGCGTTCGTTTGTCAGAGGCGCCAAGTTTTGGGAAGCCCATTGCTGTATATGATAAGAACTCGATAGGCGCACAGAAATACGAAGAGTTAACGCAAGAATTATTAGGCATAGCAGTGTCGAACGTAGAAGTGGATGCTCCTGATTACGTAGAATAGTTTTAATTACCATCTGCAATTATAGAGAATTGCGAGGACTAAGCCCTGGAAATTCTTCCAGAATTTCTCGGGTGCAGATTTTTTCCTAATGCAAACCTAATCTGTGTAATCTGGTTTTCATTTTTCGACTTTGCGCAGGAGTAATGGTGAGCGCAGTCGAACCATTAAATAACTTGCAAGTTGAATGAGACGGTTCTCAAGGAGGAGAGGAGTGGTTGATACGGTATCAGAGGAGTCAATATAATGGAAAAAAAAGCTTTAGGTAAAGGAATCAGTGCTTTAATTCCGGAGAAGGCGCCTGAAGAAACAGGCAAAGGAATTAGTTATTTAAAATTAGAACAGATTAAACCCAGTCCTTTACAGCCGCGTGAGAATTTTGATAACCAGCTCTTAGAGGAATTAACCCTATCGATTAAAGAAAAAGGGGTGATTCAGCCGATTTTGGTTAGACGTAAGGGGGAATTGTATGAAATAATTGCAGGCGAAAGAAGATTCCGCGCAGCCAATTTATTGAATTTAAAAACAATCCCCGTAATTATCAAAAATGTGGAAGATAGAGATTGCTTAGAATTGTCCTTAATAGAAAACATTCAAAGACAAGATCTCAATCCTATCGAAAAGGCCTATGCTTATCAATACCTTATTGACAAATTTCAAGTTACACAAGAAAAGATTAGTGTGGCTATGGGTAAGGCAAGGGTTTCTATTGCTAACACCTTGCGGTTATTGAAATTACCCCAAGAGATTCAAGATGAGGTCAAAAATGGCCGCCTCTCTTTTGCTCATGGAAGGGCGCTTCTTGAGATAGATGATGTAAATCAACAGCGCCATTTAGCACAAGAAGTTATTTCTAATCACTTGTCAGTCAGAGAGTTAGAAAACTTGGTTAAGAGATTACGACCAAAAACACCTAGAACTCGGCTAAGAGTTGAATTAAAAGAGCCTTATTTGGCGGTGCTCGAGGAGGAGTTGCAGCGTATTTTAGCTACAAAAGTTAGAATTATCAAGAGAAAGAAGCAAGGGCATGTTTTTATTGAGTTCTACTCTCAAGAGGACTTGGAGAGGATTGTGAATAGGTTAAAAGGAGGGTAAGGGTTTAATGAATGAAGCTACTTTTATTTTGATTAAGCCGGATGGATTAAAGAAGTCTTTAACCGGTAATATATTAACGCGCCTTTCGGAAACTAAATTGGAGATTGTTGCTGCGAAGATTTTACGTGTTCCAAAGGAATTAGCTGAAACCCATTATATTCATCTCAAGGACGAACCCTTTTTCCCCGAGTTAATCCAATATATCCAGGGAGAACTTCATAACCGCAGGAAAATTATGGCTTTGGCTTATTGGGGAGAAGGAGCAATTTCTAAATGTCGAGAGTTAGCCGGAATAACCAATCCTGAGGAAGCAGAATCTACCTCTATCCGGGGGGCTTATGGCCGGATTACCACCTGCGGACTATATGAGAATGTGATTCATGTTTCTGCCAATAAAGCTGATGCTGAGCGGGAGATTAAATTATGGTTTAGGCCGGAAGAGCTTATTGTTGATTTGTATCCAACAAAAGAGATTATTGAGGATAAGTTTAAGTTGAAGGCCTGGGCATAAGATAGCTTTAAATAAACAATTTTATAAGTTTTTCTTTCTGTTTTCTATAGTTAGATTTTTGATGGTATTAGATATAACAGGAGGTGTGTACAGTATGATTAAGAGTATGACAGGGTTTGGAGGCGTGAAGGGATGTATCGTGCCCTGGGGGAGAGTAAACGTGGAGATTCGCAGCGTGAACCACCGTTTTTTAGATATAGTTTTACATCTACCCGAAGGCTTATTGCATTTAGAGCAGAAATTTAAGGATGAGATTACCAAAAGGATAAAACGGGGTCATGTAGTCTGTCGGTTAGAGATAAATCACTTTCAGGTTAAAAGACCGGTATTAAATAAGCCTTTAATCAAAGAATACTATCTTTCGCTTAAACAAATTTCACGCCAACTTAATCTTAGGCAGGAAATCAATATTGATACCCTGGTAGGGCTGCCGGGCGTATGGAGCGTACAGTCTCCCCGGTCAACTTTATCTATTGGGTGGCTCAAAGTTAAGCCTTTGTTAAAGAAGGCATTGGATAGGGTTATTCAGAGGCGCGAACAGGAGGGTAGGGCGCTTTGTAAGGATTTAAATGCAAGGATACGGAACTTTGAACAGATGTTACGTATAATCAAAGCAAGATTCAATAAGGCAGTAAAGCAGGAATTAAAGGCTTATAAACCTAAGGAAGAGCAAAACAGCTTATTAAAGAATTCAGATATTAATGAGGAAATTGTCCGTATGGATTTTCATGCTCAAAGCCTTACACGCCGCCTTAAGAATAAAAAAGCAGTGGGTAAAGAATTAGATTTTATTTTACAGGAAATGCAGCGGGAGGCAAATACTACCGGGGCAAAGTCGATTGATGCGCTTATTTCCAGCAAGATAGTAGGGATGAAGAGCGAGATTGAAAAGATGCGTGAACAGGTCCAGAATGTGGAATAAACGCCACCCTTCTTGCTTACGAAAGAATACTAAGAAGCAAGAAGGGCGAAATAGGGCGAAGATGGGGTTTATTTTTGTTATTTCCGGACCTTCTGGTTCTGGTAAAACTACGCTTGCCAAAAAGGTAATCAAGCAGCCGCAATTAAGAAATAGGCTTATTAAGCCAGTTTCTTTTACTACTCGTCCCAAAAGACCGGGAGAAAGACACGGGCGGGATTACATTTTTATCTCAGCCAGTGATTTCCGGATGCTGATTAAGGAAAAAAAAATCCTTGAACATACACGCTATTTAGGATATGATTACGGCACGTCTTGTGATGTTCTGGAACAGTCGGTAAGAAAAGGCTTGAGCCTAATTTTGTGTTTAGATATCAAGGGCGCTTTGTTTATAAAAAGGGCATATTTGGATAGAGCAATAACGATTTTTGTAAAACCGCCCTCCCTAGCCATTGCAAAGAGCCGGATTTTAGCGCGTTCAAAAAAGACTAGATCTAAAGATGCTGATAAACGGATACAATTAGCCGGTAAAGAAATGGATTATACTCAATACTATGATTATTGCCTGCTAAATGATAATTTAAACAGCGCAACCAGAGAAATTAGTAATATAATTCAGCAGGCTCTTAAAATGAGAGCGCTGAAAAATTCTTAAAAACTATATCAGCGCTCTCTGATTACACAGATTAGTTTTGATTACACAGATTTTTTTCCGAAGAGAACATAATCTGTGTAATCTGATTTTAATCTTTTAATCAAAGGCCTCTGTATATTTTAGACTTTTTCAGAGACCTCAAGATAAAGAGTAGACAGCAGCACGGGCAAGAAAATCGGCTTCGCCGATGACTTTTATCTCTGGTCACAGGCGATTTTCGCAGTCCCAGCCGTTTTGCTTTGCGTGGCAAAGCAGGCGGAGATAGGAAAGTATTTTTATACTTTTCTATGCAGCAAGAAAATCGGCTTCGCCGATGATCTTCGAACGATTTTCGCCGTCCCCAAGAATAAATACATTCGGGCAATGGGATATATTCCAATCGAAAGACTTTTAGATAAGGCGGATAATTCAATCTACAAACTCGTAATACTCGCGGCAAAGAGGACGCTGGAGATTTCCGAAGGGCAGCCCAAATTGGTCGCGGTAAATTCTTCGCTTAGGCCTTCCGATATAGCGCTTGAGGAAATTGCGCAGGGAAAGGTTCAGCTCAAGGCAAGCTAGAGAAATAAATTCTCTATCTGCGTGCGGAGAATGCCGGAAACCCAAAGAAACGGTTTTGATACGAGCGCGTAGCGTTAGCTATGAAATCCAAGAATATTCTTCTGGGGGTAACCGCAAGTATTGCTATATATAAGGTTTGTGAGGTTATTCGCAGGTTACTTAAGCTTAATTTCGAACTAAGCGTGGTAATGACCAGCAACGCCACGCAGCTAATCTCTCCCCGGATTTTCACGGCTTTAATTGGCGGGCGGGTTTATCCTCGCGCCAATGCATTGGCGTGGGGGCGAATTTCTCATGCCAAAATTTTTAGCGAGCAGGATGAATTTACAGGCTCTCTTAATTGGGAATTAGAACATATTTCTTTGGCAAAAAGAGCCGACTTAGTTTTGATTGTGCCTGCTACCGCTAATATCATTGGCAAAATCGCCAGTGGTATTGCCGATGATTTATTAACTACAACTGTTATAGCAACCCGCGCTCCTGTTTTAATTGCTCCGGCGATGAATGATCAGATGTATAGAAATAAGATTGTTCAGGCAAATATCCAGAGGTTAAAAGGTCTCGGGTTTAAGTTTATCGGGCCTAAAACAGGTAAGCTTGCCTGCGGCGATATTGGCGTAGGGCATTTGGCGGAGGTAGAAACAATTATAACAAAAGCAAAACGAGAACTGTCATTATAGCGCTGTTGGTTATAGCGGTGTCCATGCATGAGAAACTACGCGATTATATATTACTGTTGTAGCCACGAATAGACACGAAGCCACAGGAACTCTTTAGAGGTTTATGAAACTATATTAGAAGCCTCTGAGGATTTCTTATATTTTGAACTGTTATAGGAATCTTGCGGTTTGCTCCACTGCTGTTAATTATAGGAATAAACAGTAATGGATAGTTAAGCATAAGCGGCGACGAGCGGCGATGGCGCGGTAGCCAAGCGGTAAGGCAGTGGTCTGCAAAACCATTATTCAGCGGTTCGAGTCCGCTCCGCGCCTTTCAAATAGCAACATAACAGAGGGGCGAGTGGTGAAATGGCATACACGTCAGACTTAAAATCTGATGGCTGAAAGGTCGTGAGGGTTCAAGTCCCTCCTCGCCCAGAAGTCGAGCACGAGATTTCAGAAATAGTCTAAAATATGCAAATAGAGATTTGTTCTGTAATTGTTAAGATGGGGGCGCTGTTAAAGCGGGCGCTTAGCTCAGTTGGATAGAGTACTTCCTTGACATGGAAGGGGTCACAGGTTCAAGTCCTGTAGCGCCCACCATTAAGAGGTTGCGTAATGCTGCATAATGTTGCATAAGGTTAAAAAAGCAACCTGATACAACCTTAAGTAAACTTACGTAACCTATCAGATATATGGACTTAGAGACTTTAAGGCACTCTTGTGCGCACATAATGGCGCAGGCGGTTAAGCAACTCTGGCCGGAGGTAAAATTGGGTATTGGGCCCGCAATCGAAAATGGGTTTTATTATGACTTTGACAAAAAGGAGCCTTTTACAGAGGCGGATTTATCTCTTATTGAAGAGCAAATGAAACAGATTATCGCTGCTGATAAGCCATTCATTCAAGAAGTCATAGGCAAAGATGAGGCGCAAAGATTATTCACCCGGCTGAATGAAGACTATAAGATTGAGCTTATAAACGCCCTGGCAGATGAGAAGATTACCGTTTATAAAACTGGAGATGATTTTATTGATTTATGCCGCGGGCCGCATCTGGAATCCACGGGCCAAGTCAAGGCATTTAAGTTGCTGTCAATAGCAGGGGCGTACTGGCACGGGATTGAAACGAATCCCATGTTACAGCGTATTTATGGTACTTGTTTTGAAACCCTCAAGGAGTTAGAGGTATACCTGAGGAATGTAGAAGAAGCAAAGAAGCGTGATCACCGTAGGCTAGGGCCAAAATTGGAAATTTTTGACCTCTATCCTAAAGAGGCAGGCGCAGGCCTTGTATTCTATCATCCTAAAGGAGCTACTTTAAGGATGATAATCGAGGATTATTTGAAAGCGGCGCATCTTAACAGGGGCTATCAAATGGTAATTACTCCGCATATTATGGATGCTGGCCTTTGGAGAACATCGGGGCACTACGAATATTATCTTCCGAATATGTACACATTCAAAATTGAGGATAAGGAATTTGTTCTAAAGCCAATGAATTGCCCCGGACATATTCTTCTTTATAAATCAAAAATCAGAAGTTATCGTGAGTTGCCTCTAAGATTATTCGAGTTAGGTACTGTTTATCGGCACGAGAAGGGTGGGGTTTTACATGGGTTAATGCGAGTGCGCGGATTTACCCAGGATGACGCCCATATATTCTGCACAACTGAGCAAATAAAGTCCGAAATTATGAACATAATCGATTTTGTTTTAAAAACAATGTTCGATTTTGGGTTTTCTGATCTAGCAGTAGAACTGAGCACGCGCCCAGAAAAATTTATTGGCACAGAAGGCGACTGGCAACAGGCAACTCTTGCTTTAGAAGAATCTTTGAAGGAAAAGAATCTTGATTATGGAATAAATCCGCAGGAAGGAGCTTTCTATGGGCCGAAGATTGATATTAAAATAAAAGATGCCCTGGGGAGAAAATGGCAATGTGCAACTATTCAATGTGATTTTGCTCTTCCCCGGCGGTTCAATTTGAAATTCATTGATTCTCAAGGAGCAGGCAAGCAGCCAATTATGCTTCACCGCGTTATTTTAGGAAGCCTGGAACGTTTTGTCGGCGTGCTCATTGAGCATTATGCCGGTGTGTTTCCTTTATGGCTTTCACCGGTCCAGATAACCGTAGTTCCCATTAAAGATGCCTTTCGGGATTACGGATATAGTGTTAAAAATGCTTTACAAGAAGGCGGGTTTCGGGTTAAAATTGATTGTCGTAATGAGACTTTAGATAAACGAATACGTGAGGCAGAAACAGAAAAGCTTCCCTATATTCTAGTTATCGGTGAACGTGAAATTAAATCTCAGACAGTATCTGTGAGAAAAAGGGGCCAGGGGAATGTTGGGGCGATAACGCTTGGGGAGTTTACCGAAAAGATAAAAGAAGAGATAGAAAATAAACAATAAAAGATTGCAACCGCGCAGATACGGAATTGTAACCGTACAGGCACGGAGATTGTTTCCGTGTTTCCGTGGAATTAATTACTTTAATTCTCTATTCCGTATTTCAGTGGTTACAAGGAGGTGGTTGGGATTAGAAAGTACATTCGTACAAACGACAGAATACGCGTTCCTCAGGTTCGGGTTGTTGGATCAGAGGGCAATCAGTTGGGAGTTATGCCTATACAGAAAGCGCTGGAATTAGCCGTTCAAAAGGAATTAGATTTAGTTGAGGTGGCTCCTCAGATTGAACCCCCGGTTTGCCGGATTATGGACTTTAGTAAATTTAAATACGATCAAGAGAGAAAAGAACGCGAGGCTAAGAAACATCAGTCCAGAACACACCTTAAAGAGGTGCGTCTCAAGCCCAATATCGAGGAACATGATTATCAAGTAAAGCTCAAACAGGCAATTAATTTTTTAAATAAGAAGGATAAGGTTAAGATCAGCCTTTTTTTCCGGGGTAGACAGATGCAGCATTTGGACTTAGGAAGGAAGGTGTTGGATAGATTTGTTAATGATATTCAGCAAGTAGGCAAGACAGAAAGGAATTCGGCTTTAGAAGGCAGAATTATGTCGGTTGTGATTGCTCCTCGATAGGCTTGGGTGCAGGTGCCGCGAAATCTACGGGCGCAAGCTGGCGCAGAGGGTAATCGGTAATTAAATCTGTGTAATCATTTTTTAACAAAATAGGGATTATAATATTTAAAAGGGCGCTATGAGCTTAAAAACACATAAGGGTACTGCTAAGAGATTCAGAAAAAGCAAGTCCGGCAAGCTAAAATACAATCCTTGTGGTCGAGGCCATCTGTTAACTGTAAAAAAAAGTAAGAGGAAAAGGTTATTACGCAAAGCTCGCGTAGTAAAGGGATCAGGCCAGAAGCGCAATATCAAGCAGTTGTTACCGTATAGTTAAAAGAAATTATCGAGAGAAACCAGAGTACGGAAAGCCGAGAAAGATTTCTCTGCAATCTGGTTTTGCCCGAATGAAATGAGGGAGAGATATGACTCGAGTTAGACATTGTCCGGCAAGACGAAAGCGGAAAAAGAAAGTATTAAAAGAGGCTAAAGGATATTTTGGCGACCGCAGCAAACAATATCAACAGGCAAAGCGTACACTTAATCGTGCTTATGTTTATGCCTTTCGTGACCGCAGGGTTAAAAAGAGAGAATTCCGTCGACTCTGGATTGTCCGAATCAATGCGGCTTGCCGCGCCGCGGGGATTAAATATGGTCCTTTTATCAGCGGGTTGAAGAAAGCCGGGATTGATCTGGATCGTAAGATCTTAGCCGATTTGGCAGTTAAGGATACTGATGTATTCAATAAGTTAGTAGAGATAGCTAAAGAGTAGCAAGTAGAGAGAAAACATTTCCGTCTCGCTACTCGTTAGTCTCTACTCGTTACTTTCGAGATTTAATATGTATATCGTTATAGTAGGTTGTGGTAGGGTTGGGGCAGAATTAGCTAAGTTGCTTTCTAACGACGGACATGATGTAGTTATCGTTGACAGGGATCCGTTAGCGTTTAATCGCCTGGGAGGAACTTTTAATGGTGTTACACTGGTAGGTAATGGTTTTGACCCCGACATATTAAAGGAAGCAGGAATAGAAAAAGCCGATGTTTTTTGTGCTCTTACTAACGGAGATAATACTAATCTTATTGCTGCTCAGGTTGCCAAGAAGATTTTTGCTATTCCTAAGGTAATTGCCCGGGTGTATGATCCAGAGAGAGCGCAAATTTATCAAAGTCTCGGGCTGGATATTATGAGCGGCACCATTCTTTTTGCAGCAATGCTGAGAGATAAGATTATTGAAAGTCGTTTTTCCAGTTATTTGATTGAGACTAAAGATGTAGGGGTTATTCAGATAGAGGCGAAAGGCAGTCTGATCGATCAATCTATTCGGGACATTAATCTTGAAGGAGAATTTCAGGTGGTGGCAATAAAGAAGATCGACGGGACGATTATTCCTTCTCCCTCAACGGTACTAAAGAAGAACGATGTGATTATGGCAATTGTTAAAACTGAAAGTTTAGATAAGATAAAGAAGAAATTTATGCTATAACATAGTTAATTGATGCTCGATGTTCGTTAAACGAGAATCAAGCATCGAGGATCGAGGATCATTTCTAATGTATATACTGATAGTTGGCGCAGGGAAGGTTGGCTTTTTTTTAGCCCAGAGGCTTATCCATGATAATCAGAGCGTTGCTTTGATTGAGAAGGATAAGGCTGTTTGCGAGGGAATCACCCGACAGTTAGATGCTTTAGTGATTAATGGCGATGGATGTAGCCCGGCTGTTCTTAAAGAGGCAGGCATTGAGCGGGCAGATGTGGTTGCTGCGGTTACCGGTGAAGATGAGGATAATCTAATTGCTTGCCAATTAGCCAAAGAGAGATTTTCCGTCGGCCGTACAGTTGGCCGTGTGAATGATCCAAAGAACGAGCACATTTTTTTTGAATTAGGCGTGGATATACCTATCGATGCTACGACAATTATTGCTAAGGTTATTGAGGAAGAGGTAAGCTTTGCTGATTTTGTGAATTTGCTCAGTTTTAAACGGGGAAAACTGGCAGTTGTGCGCGTGGATCTTCCTGATGATGCGCCGGTCATTAACCGTATGGTTCAAAATGTTCATCTTCCTCCGGATTCAGTCTTGGTTTCTATTCTGCGCGGGGAAGAGGTAGTTGTGCCTCGCGGAGATACGGTGCTGGAGTCAGGAGATGATATTATTGCCTTAACCAAGATTGGTAATGAGTCTCAGCTTCTAAAGGTCCTGCTGGGGAAAATGTAATAGAATATAGTACTCTATAAACAAAATAGTGTTTACATTAATTACACAGATTTTTAAAACTGATTACACAGATTAAAGACTCTGTTTTAATCATAATTTCATTTATTTAACAAGGCACTAAAAATATTACAAGTGATTAATCAGAATTTGATAAAAAAGACTAAAAAGATTGTATTTGCGATCATTAGAGGAATAACGGGCATTGCCACCGAAATAGGTTATGCCTTAGTAATTATGTTAGCGGCATTTGTTATTTGTGTCTTCATTACCTACCTTTAGCCTTTTATGTTTCTTGGCCAATTTAAAACCCAATGGTTTTAATCACGGATTACCACGGATTCGGTTTAACGCGGATTACCACGGATAGAAATAATCTATGGCAATCCGCGATTAAATATGCTGCTTAAACCCCAGATAAAAGATATAAAGATTGTTACCTATTATTTAGGTAAGATTATTATTGGATTAAGTCTTACTTTGATCTTGCCGCTTGTTTGGGCTTTGGTTAATCAAGAGGTAAATCCGGCGATGGACTTTGGCATTGGTCTTTTGATTAGCTTGATTGTTGGTTTAACGCTGATTATGCTTTGTAGAACTCAGGATGACCTGAATTGGATGCAGGGAATGAGCCTGGTGGGTTTAGGTTGGCTGGCAGCGATGTTCTTGGGGGCCATTCCCTTGTTTCTAAGCGGCCATTGGGGGTCTTATTTAGATGCCTGTTTTGACGCTATGTCCGGTTTTGCTACTACCGGCCTGACTTTGGTTCAGGACTTAGACCATCTGTCTACTTCTTGTAATCTCTGGCGGCACCTGATGATGTTTATCGGCGGCCAGGGGGTTATTATTGTTGCTTTATCCTTTTTTATGCGCGGCTTATCCGGAGCGTTTAAAATGTATGTGGGCGAGGCGCGGGAGGAAAGAGTATTGCCTAATGTGCTGCATACAGCCAGGTTTCTCTGGCTGGTTAGCATCGTGTATCTTATCTTAGGTAGTACTGTTTTAGGCTGTATTGCCCGTGCCGAGGGCATTTCAAAAGGCACCTCTTTTTTTCATGGCTTGTGTATATTTATGGCTGCTTTTGATACGGGCGGGTTCAGTCCTCAATCGCAGAATATACTCTATTACCATAGTTTTCCATTCGAGATAGCTACTATCTTATTGATGATATTAGGGGCAATAAATTTTAAATTGCATTATAGCCTCTGGACCGGCAATAAAAAAGAGATTTTCAGGAATATTGAAATCATCACTCTTTTTGTCAGCGTTACGGTGCTTTTCTTGCTTGTCGCCATTGGGCTAAATAGGGCGGGAGTTTATCCTGAACCGGTTATTTTATTTCGCAAGGGATTTTATCAGCTTATTTCTGCTCACACCGGCACGGGATATATGACCATATACACCAAGCAATTTATTCGACAATGGCCAGGTTTTGCCTTTATAGGAATTATTTTGGCAATGAGTCTGGGTGGTTCTACGTGTTCTACCACCGGAGGAATTAAGTTATTAAGGCTGAATATCTTTCTTAAGGCTCTGGCAGGAGAAATCAAAAGAATTATGCTTCCGGAGTCAACTGTGTTGACTCAGAAATTTCATCATATTCAGGAGCTGGTCCTGGAGGATAAGCAGATTCGCGTTAGCCTTTTGATTTGCTTAATGTATCTTGGATTATATATTGTCGGAACGGTGGTTGGTTGTTTTTGTGGTTACCCTTTGCATGAGGCTATGTTTGAGTCGGTTTCTGCCGGCGCGAATGTTGGACTCTCCTGTGGGATAACTGATCCCGCTATGCCGTTATTGCTTAAAATAACCTATATATTTCAAATGTGGGTAGGCAGGCTGGAATTCATTTCAATTTTTACCCTTTTTGGTGTTTTGGTCGCGGCAGTTAAGGGGAAATAATGCCACAGATTCATACTGATAAAGCACGGCATAGGTTCGCATTAATGATTCTTTTTGCCTCTTGCCTCTTGCCTCTTGCCTCTTGCTTCTTACTTCTTACTTCTTGTTATGCCCAGGAAGTATCCAGCGTTGAGCTCATCGAAAATGCCCAAAGATATGACGGCAGACAGGTAATTTATGAAGGCGAGGTTATTGGTGAGATAATGCGCAGAAGCGATGGCGTATGGGTTAATGTTAAGGACGGAGAATATTCTATCGGTGTTTGGATGTCTCCGGAATTAGCCGACTTAATTCATTATAGAGGCAGCTATAAAATGCAGGGAGATATACTGCGGATTAGCGGTATATTTAATCGCGCCTGTTCACAACACGGCGGAGATCTGGATATTCACGCGATTTCTCTGCGTAAGATAAAATCCGGCTGGCAGAGGCAGGAAAGGGTAATTTTGGCTAAGCAGAATCTTTTAATTACGCTTTTGGTGGTTTTATGTCTAATTTTAATCTTGAGAGTCTTAATAATCAGATAGAGCAGGATTTTGCCAATATTGCTAATCCCCAGATGCTGGAGGCATTGAGGGTAAAATATCTGGGCAGAAAGGGAATTTTAGCTGAGCTTACCTCCGGCATCTCCGGGTTGCCGGCTGAGCAGAGGCCTCAGCTTGGACAACAGGCCAATCGGATTAAACAAAGGATTTCCAGGCTATTAGAGGAAGGTAATCAGTCATTTAAATCCGCAGCCGAGAACCGGCAGCCAGGAATTCAGATAGATATTACCCAACCGGGAATAACCCGGGAGTTAGGCCGATGTCATTTGATTACCCAAA
>JAUXFU010000163.1 GCA_030622705.1 Candidatus Omnitrophota bacterium
AGACAAACCTCCCTTAAATAGATACGTTTCCCCATTAAAGTAGTTTCAGTTAAACGCATTCCCCTTCTTCCTTTATTAAATCTTTAAAATAACCGGCATCGCGGATAATCCCTTGATTGATCTTTGAAATTTCCGGTTTTTTAGCTAGCAGATGCAAAATATCCTTTAAACCAGCATCAAGAATCTTTTCATCTCCTATTTCTGAAACTAATTTTTTCATAAGAATATAATCAATTTCTTCATCAACTGTTAAACGAATATGAGAATAATTCTCCTGAGATTCGACATTTTTTGCCGCATAGGTACAACCTCCTTCAAGAGGTGTCATGCGCCACATCCAGGGCACAACATGTTCTCTCTCGGACTTTTTCCTGGCATAATGACAGGCATCCTGCAGAATCTCACGGGTAAAAACTGAAACATCCATCCCATCCGGCCAGCTCGGGGGTTTTACGTTCGTCACATAGTCATAGCTGCCATCGATACAAACTCCGACTAATCTATCCACAATCTTTGAGTCCATAAGCGGGCAGTCTCCTGTTAAACGAACAATCCTGTCCGCGCCAAATCTGGAAGCTGTCAGAGCGTACCGCGCAAGCACGTCATCTTCCGGGCCGCGAAAAACGGAAAATCCGTAATTGCTTACCACCGCTTCAAGGCCATCATTCTGAGACCCTTGACCTGTAGCCAAAACAATTTCATCAACTGTTCTACTTTTCTTGACGCGCTGAAGCATTAATACAATCAAAGGGCGCCCGGCTAAATCAAGAAGCGCCTTGCCCGGCAAACGAGTTGACCCTATCCTGGCTTGAACAATTGCTACGGTTTTCATTTCTTTTTAATCTTCAAAAGCATATGCACTTCTGATGCCATACGGCGCTTATCCTGAGCAAGCTGCATATCATCAACAAGAGGCTTAAACATGTTTTCCCATACGCTAACCGCGTTAGAGTAATCTGAAGATTGTTTAAGCTTGACCCATATATTACGAAACAAATCCAGCATATCGGTACCAAACCACCATTCAGCTACCCGCTCAAAGCAAAATTCATTACAGAAATAATCAATTGAAGACTCCGTATAAAGATGGGTGTGCGCCGGAGCAAGCTGCCGGGGCATAACCTTATCAAAAACCATTTCAGAAAATACACAAGGACTAAAAAGCGGTAAGGAGAGAAAAATATACCGCACATTACTGTTTTCCTTAAGTTCTTTAAGCAGGTCCCTCGGACGCTGTAAATGTTCCAGCACCCCAATAAGCGACACCACATCAGCTTTTACACCGGCAGCAAGTTCAATTGTTTCGGTTAACTCATGACGTCTGAGCAGTTTTTCTCCCAGCATCGCGTTTGCCAGCTCTACCTGACTCTCAGATACCTCAAATCCCAGCACATTAAATAATCCTGCTTTTTTTAAGGCAGCAATAAAATAACCGCTGCCGGCGCCTAATTCGGCATAACGCAGCGATCCCGGATTCTCGCGTTGTTCCTGTAAAGCCGCTGTCAAAAACTCTGCCTTAGGCAAATAGATATCTTCGACGCGTTTATTATATATTTCTACTGTTTCAGCATCATAAGTCACAGCATAGGCTTTACCCGCGTCTTTGGTATAAACAAGAGAACAAAAATCATCGGTATCCTCATGCGCGCCATTTAAATGCCCGCACTGCTCGCAAATAATATAGCCTACCCCCAACTTTTTAAAAGTAACATCCCCTAAGAAATAACAACAATTCTTACATTTAACCCGTTTAGGCTGAGCTAAATAAGCCTCAAACAATCTTTTACAATCAGATAATCTGGCATCGTTATCTGTAAAAAACGATATTTTGTGGCTTAAAACATCTGCTATAGGTTTACCGAATTTAATCATACTCTAATTCTGCCGCTGCCGATATCCGGCTTTTTTATCAAGCTTCCTTTTTCTATATCTGCGGCATAAACAGCTTCATCTTTAATATAATTTAATATTCCCTTAGGGCTGATGCCATCTGATTGCGGCCTTAAAAATGAAAAATGCTCGCGCTTAATCCTATCTCCTTTTTTTACGCCTTGATTAAGATAACTACCCCTGCGCGCGTTCCTCACTGCTGCCGCCTCGCACCTGAACAACCAGTTATTTCCCTCTTCACCGTAAATCCTATTTAACAATTGAATCTTGTTAAACAATTGCTTAAAATCTTCGGCGTCTGCGGCATGATAATGATCATTGCCTTTAAAAGCTTTATCTACCGTAAAATGCTTTTCTATAACTTCTGCCCCCAAAAACCACGCGCTGATTAAAACATCCAAAGAAAATTTTGCGTGGTCGGAAATCCCTATTTTGCAATACGGAAAATGCTCTTTTAACGCCTTTATCCTCCAAAGATTGGCATCATCTAAGCTGGTAGGATAAGATAACACGCAATGTAATAAAGTAAGATCCCCGCATCCGGTATCTCTCAAGAATTTTACCGCTTCAGTAACATCTTCCATAGTAGAGGCTCCCGTGGATAATATTATAGGTTTACCAAAACCGGCTATTTCTCTCAATAACGGGAAATTTGTAATGTCGGCCGAGGCTATCTTGTGTCTCGATACAAGTTGATTAATAAATCCCGCACTTTCAGAATCAAAAGGCGTTGACATAAACTCAACGCCTGTCTGCTTACAATATTGCGCTATATCATCGTAATCTGATGCTGCAAGCTTATCGAATCTTGAAAACAATTCTTTTTGCGACGTAGTAGGCTCTTCATCAA
>JAUXFU010000182.1 GCA_030622705.1 Candidatus Omnitrophota bacterium
CCGGGCTTATTAAGCTGGCACCAAAGGTTTATGTATCTTTATGGAATAGTGTTTTGTTCCGTTTTATAAATAAACAGGCGTCTAACGAAGAGCTTTCTGAATAGAAGAACAAAAACAATTTACAATGCAATTATCCTGGATTTACAATCAGGCAATAAGGTTAGGCCGGCTTTACGATCCACGCGGAAATCGCCCTTGGAAATATGCTGATTCGGCTATACTTTATGGTAAATCAAATACTGAGGTTAAAAAGGTTCTGGTTGGTATTGATATAGATGTAGGTGAAGTTATGCTTGCCGATAAGCTGCGCCAAACCCACAGGTTGGATTTGATAATTGCTCATCATCCCGCGGGATTCGCGCTGGCGCATTTTTATGAAGTAATGAAACTGCAGGTTGACTTGCTAAAAAGCGCGAACATCCGTTCTGACGTGGCGCGGCAGCTGGTTGAGGAAAGGTACGCCGAGGTACAAAGAAAAATCCTGCCTGTTAACCATATGCGCAGTTGTGATGCGGCGCGGCTGCTTAACCTGCCGTTTATGTGTCTGCATACCCCGGCAGATAATCATGTTTGGTTCTTTATACAGAGACTACTGGAGAAAAAAAAGCCTAAGAGGCTAAGACAGATAGTTGAAATATTAGAGTCGCTGCCTGAATATCAGCTGGCAAAAAAGAATCACGCGGGCCCGCGGATTATCCGGGGAAATCCAAACAGCTGTGCGGGTAAGATTTTTGTAGAGATGACAGGAGGTACGGAAGGCCCAAAACAGGCGCTTGATAAACTTGCTAAAAAAGGCGTACGGACATTAGTTTCAATGCACCTTGGTGAGGAACATTTTCGTAAGTTGAGAGAGGTTAATTTGAATGTTGTGATTGCCGGGCATATTTCTTCGGATACCCTTGGACTTAATCTACTTTTAGACGGAATTGAAAAACAGGAAAAACTGGAAACAATCAGCTGTTCCGGGTTCCGCCGGTTTAATCACACCGATCTGTAATCATAAATATAAACTTTTAATACCTTCTGAAAAAAACATTATGTCAGGTCCTATTCCACAGAATATCCTGGACGATATTCTTGATAAAGTAGATATAGTTGAGCTGATATCCGGATATTTGCCTCTTCAGCGAGCCGGACGCAATTTTAAAGCATTGTGCCCTTTTCATAATGAAAAGACCCCTTCGTTTGTGGTAAATCCTCAACGGCAGATATTTCATTGTTTTGGCTGCGGAAAGGGGGGCAACGCCTTTATTTTTCTTATGGAGTATGAGCGTATGGATTTTATCGAAACAGTAAAAACATTAGCGCGTAAAACAGGGGTAACTTTACCTCAACAGAATACCTTTGGCAAAACAGACGGTTTAATTTCCGGCGTTTACAAGATAACCGAAAAAGCCCGCAGCTTTTATCAGAATATCTTAAAATCTACTAATGGCATATCTGCCCGGGAGTATTTAAATAAGCGCGATATAAATGATGAAACCCTTAACTTTTTCTGTTTAGGCCTAAGCCTGAACAAATGGGATGGTTTACTTAACTTTCTTCGCAAAGATAATATAAGTTTAACCATGTTAGAGAAGTCGGGTTTGGTTTCTGCCCGCAGCCAAGGCGGTTATTATGACCGTTTTCGTAATCGCCTGATCTTTCCGATATTTGATATAAAAAGCCGCGTGGTTGCCTTTGGCGCGCGCGTGCTCACTAACGATGCAACAGAAGCTAAATACATTAATTCACCGGAAAGCTTAATTTATACTAAAGGAAAACACCTTTACGGATTGAATTTTACGCGGGAAACAATAAGACAGAATGATTGCGCAATTGTAGTCGAGGGATACTTTGATTGCATAACTGTTTATCAAGCCGGAGTGAAAAACGTAGTTGCCTGCCTGGGAACAAGTTTAACATCCGAACAGGTAAAATTATTAAAAAGATACACGGATAATGTCGTAATGATTTATGATTCTGATCAGGCGGGCCAGGATGCTACCTTGCGCAGTCTCGATATCTTTATCCGGGAAGCAATGAATGTAAAGGTTGCTCTTTTATCCCCTGGTTTTGATCCCGATTCCTTCATACGTAAATTCGGAGTTGAGGCTTTTAAGGAAAGAGTTGGTAATGCTAAAAGCCTGTTTGATTATAAGCTGGATCTTTTAAGCTCTCGCTATGATTCAACTAAACCTGAAGGCAAGGCTCGCGTTGCCCGGGAGATACTTATTTCTTTGAACAACCTAAAGGACACCATATTGCAATCCGAATATATACGCAGGCTTGCTCAGGCCTTAGAGATTAAAGAGGAATTACTAATTAATGAATTGAAAAAAATTAAAGATAAGAAAGCATACAGACTCAACGAATTAGTAAAAGAAAGTCCTTTAAAAATTAATCCTACAGAG
>JAUXFU010000039.1 GCA_030622705.1 Candidatus Omnitrophota bacterium
CTTATTCACAAAAAGAAAAAGTCGCCCAAAAAGAAAAAGAACTACTACTAGTTTAATTATGAAAACAGGACATTTCTACTTTGGTAAAAAGGGGACATTTTAACTTTGGCTTGACATGTTGGTTTTTTGTTGTTGACCTTTGTCTTGTTAATTGGTATAATTATAAATCTAAAAAGGGAAACGAGATGGCAGAATGGATAGGAATAGGTAAGAGGGGACGCCGTTGTTACGGCTTTGATGAAATAGCGCTTGTACCGGGTTCTCAAACAATAAATCCTAACGAGGTAAAGAGCTATTTTCGAATAGCAAACTTTACCTTTGAGGTGCCGATATTAGCTGCGGCTATGGATGGCGTAGTGGATGTCCGCTTCGCAATCAAAATGTCTAAACTGGGCGGCATTGCGGTTTTGAATTTAGATGGTATCCAGACCCGCTATGAAAATCCGGATATCGTATTAAGGGAAATTGCTAAAGCCAATCCTCAGAAAGCAACCAGTCTTGTTCAATCAATATATAACAAGCCGATTAAGGAAAAACTAATTGCAAAGAGGATTAACCAGATAAAATCCGAAAAAGCAACTGCTGTAGTAAGCTGTATTCCTGCGCATGCCCAGAGATTTAACCAAATTGCCTCTGACAACAAAGCAGATATTTTTATAGTGCAATCTACGGTTACGACCGCAAGGCATATCTCTAGTGAATATAAAACCCTGGATTTATTCCGATTCTGTAAAATGAGCAAAATCCCGGTAATTATAGGCAATTGTGTAACCTACGAAACGACTTTAGAGCTTATGGAAACCGGATGCTGTGGGCTTCTTATCGGGGTAGGCCCCGGAGCTGCCTGTACTACTCGTGGTGTGTTGGGAATTGGTGTTCCTCAGGTAAGCAGTACTGTTGACGCAGCAGCAGCGCGCGATTTTTATTATAAAAGAAAAGGTAAATATGTTGCTGTTATTACCGATGGGGGCATGAGCCGCGGCGGAGATATCTGTAAAGCATTTGCCTGCGGAGCAGACGGTGTAATGGTTGGTTTTGCTTTTGCGCGGTCAAAGGAAGCTCCGGGCAAAGGATATCATTGGGGAATGGCTACTTCGCACGAGAATTTACCCCGCGGTACGCGAATTTACGTTGGCTCAACCGGAGCATTAAAAGAAATACTTTTTGGCCCGGCCAGGGTAGATGACGGTTCTCAGAACCTTATGGGAGCCCTGCGTACTTCAATGGGATGCTTAGGCGCAAAAAGTATCAGAGAAATGCACGACGTAGAAATTATTATTGCTCCCTCGATTCAAACAGAGGGGAAGATATTCCAGGTGGCTCAACAAGTAGGGATGGGAAAATGAATAGAGAGTTTATTTTAGTTCTTGATTTTGGTTCAGTGTATACGGAATTACTTGCCCAGAGAGTCAGGGAAAACCATCTTTTTTCCACGATCGTGCCTTACAACATTTCCGCGAAGGCAATTCAACTACAAAAACCAAAGGGAATTATTTTTTCTTCAGGTGCGCAAACCTTAAGTGGTAGCAAAAAAGCCCCTTTACCTGATAAGAATATTTTTAAACTTAATATCCCGATTTTAGGTATTGGTTACGGCGCAGAGATTATTGTGAAACATTTTGGCGGCCAGGTAAAGTCCACAAAGCCGCCGGATCTTCAAAGATGCGAGTTATTCATCGATGATCCGCGCAATCTCTTCTGGCAGATGCCAAATAATATTACCTGTTGGATGAATTACGCGATTTGCATCAAGAGGCTTCCAAGGGATTTTAAAAAAGTCGCACACACACAGAATAACTCCTTCGCGGCAGTGACTTGTTTAAGTAAGAAGATTTTCGGGATCGCATTTCATCCAGAGGTTGTTGCTACCCAACGCGGCAGCCAACTCATAGGCAATTTCCTTTATAAGATTTGCGGTTGTATCGGAACATGGACAATGGATTCTTATATCCGTGAAACCATTAGTGAAATTAAGAAGACAGTAGGCAGCGATAAGGCAGTTATTAATTTAACGGCAACCCTGGATTCGTCAGTTACCGCCCTGTTGATCAACAAGGCAATCAAAAAAAGATTAAAGTGCATTGTTATTGATGATGGATTATTGCGTAAGGATGAAGTAAAACAGTTAAAAAACTTTTTTATCCGTAATTTTAATCTTAATTTATCTTCTGTTGACCGAAGTCAGCGGTTTATACACGGATTAAAAGGCGTCACTGATGCGGGGAAAAAGAGAAATGTTATCAATAATTTGTTTATAAAGATTTTTCAGGAACAGATGAAAAAGGTAAAAGGCGTAAAATTCCTTGGGGAAGGGATGCTTTATTCAAGGATTAATAAGCCTGCCGCGGGAAATTCACCTTTTAAATTAAAACTTCTTCAGCCGCTTAAGAATCTATTCAAGGAAGAAGTTAAAGTCCTGGCTAAGGAACTCGGTATACCCGATAATATAATCTTCAGGCAGCCTTTCCCGCGAGAAGGCCTGGCAGTACGTATTATCGGTGAAGTTAATCCCCTACGGTTAAGGTTGTTGCGCGAAGTTCAAAGTCTCTTGACGGAAGAAATTAAGTCTGCCGGTATTTATGAAGAAATATGGCAATCATTTGCAATATTGCTTCCCGTAAAAAATGTTGTTGTTGTACGTTGTATTGCTTCTACGGATGGAATAACCGCCGAATGGGTAAGATTACCTTATGGGCTATTAGACAGTATTTCCCGACGCATTCTTAGCAAAATAAAAGGAATCAGCCGCGTAGTTTACGATATAAGCTCTCAACCTCCTGTCCCCATTGAATGGGAATAATTTAAAAATACCAAATACGATTTGTAACAATGCCTCACTCTGAGTTTATCCATCTGCATATTCATACTCAATATAGCTTATTGGACGGAGCCTGCCGGATTCCACAGCTTTTATCTCTTGCGAAGGAATACAAAATGGATTCGCTGGCAATTACCGATCATGGGAATATGTTTGGGGCATTGGATTTTTATGTCCAGGCGCAAAAAGCAGGAATTAAACCTATAATCGGATGCGAGTTTTATATCGCGCCGGGCAGTCGCTTGGATAAAACCTCTCGCGGCATCGATGAAGCTGCTTATCATTTGGTTCTTTTGGCGCGCGATGAGCAAGGATACCGGAATTTGATAAAGCTCGTATCCTGTGCTTATCTGGAAGGATTCTATTATCGTCCCCGGATTGATAAAGAAATTCTTTCAGAATACGCAAAAGGGCTTATTGGATTAAGCGCCTGCCTAAAAGGAGAGATACCTTCTCTGGTTTTGAGAAATCGCTTCAATGATGCTTTAAAAGCTGCTGATGATTTTACTCAGATACTTGGCAAAGAGAATTTCTATTTAGAACTACAGGAAAACGGTATTCAGGAGCAGCCAATCGCGAATCGGGGCTTAATTAAGATTGCCCGGGATCTCTCTTTGGGCCTGGTAGCTACCAACGATGTGCATTATTTACATGCGCAGGATGCCCCTGCTCACGATGCGTTACTTTGTATTCAGACCCAGAACACCCTCGATGACCCCAAACGGTTAAGATTTGGTTCCTCGGAGTTTTATTTTAAATCCCCTGAGCAAATGCGGGAACTATTTAAGGAAATACCTGAAGCCCTGCGTAATAGCCAGCAGATAGCACGGCGATGTAATCTGGAATTGGACTTTACCGCCGTCCATTTACCCAAATTCGTTCCTCCGGATCATAAAAACCAGGAAGATTTTCTAAAGGAACTCTGCCTCGACGGCATAAAAAAGAGATTCGGTAACCAGGTAACGGAAATATATCAAGAAAGATTAAAGCATGAATTAAAGATTATCAAGGAAAAGGGATTTATTAGTTATTTTTTGATTGTCTGGGATTTTATTCATTACGCAAAGAAAAACGGAATTCCTACCGGTCCCGGCCGCGGCTCAGCCGCAGGAAGCCTGGTGAGTTATTTATTAGAGGTTACTGATATCGATCCGATACAATATGGGCTTTTGTTTGAGCGGTTCCTGAATCCCGAAAGAAAAGAACTGCCGGATATCGATATTGATTTTTGCTATGTAAAACGTCCGGAGGTCATAAAATACGTTACCCAAAAATACGGCCGGGAAAACGTAGCTCAAATTATCACCTTCGGCACGATGCAGGCCCGCGCGGTCATCAGAGATACAGGCAGGGTAATGGGCATGAGTTACGCGGATGTGGATAAAATCGCCAAAATGATACCTCCTGATCCGGGAATAAATTTAAAGCAAGCCATGGAGGCAGAAAGCGAATTAAAGCAGCTTTACAATACCGATGAACAGGTAAAAAGATTGTTTAATCTTGCTTTACCTTTGGAGGGTTTATTACGTCATGCCTCAGTCCATGCGGCGGGAGTCGTAATTTCCGATGTGGCACTTACGGAATATATGCCTTTGTTTAAATCCAGTGATGGACAAATTACCACCGGTTTTAGTATGGATACGCTTAGCAAGATAGGGCTTCTTAAGGTTGACTTTCTGGGCCTGCGTACTTTAACCGTAATTCAGCAAACAATAAGATTAATTCAGGAAAGAAGTGCGAAATTACTCGATATCGAGACACTCAATTTGAATGACGCAAACACATTTAAGCTTTTATGTTCCGCGAAAACAATAGGAATCTTTCAGCTGGAAAGTACGGGGATGCGGGATCTATTAAGAAAATTAGAGCCTGAGCGTTTCGAAGATTTAATCGCGCTTTTAGCGCTTTATCGACCCGGGCCGATAGGCTCAGGAATGCTTGACGACTTTATAAAACGCCGTCACAAAAAGGTAGTCGTGCGCTATGACCATAAAAAACTCGAGCCGATATTAAAAGATACCTACGGCATCATCGTTTATCAGGAACAGGTTATGCAAATTGCCTCGCAGCTGGGAGGATTTAGCCTTGTTTCCGCGGACCGGCTGCGCCGCGCAATGAGTAAAAAGATACCCGAGGTAATGGAAAAAGAAAGGAAAAACTTTATTCTTGGATGCATGGATAACGGCATAATGGAATCCATAGCCAGCAAGATATTTAACCTTATGGAGTATTTCTCCGGCTATGGATTTAATCGCAGCCATAGCACCGCATACGCGATAATTTCCTATCGGACTGCCTATTTAAAGGCAAATTTCCCTGTGGAATTTATGACTGCTTTACTTACCTCTGAACGGGACAATACCGATAAAATTGTTGAATACGTCAATGAAGCCGTGCGTATGGGTTTGAATATTTTACCACCGGATATAAATGCGAGCGAAGCCGATTTTAGGATAATAGACAACAAAAACATTCGGTTTGGACTCCTGGCGATAAAAAATGTGGGCGCGGGCGCAATTGAGTCGATAGTTGAATCCCGGAATAAAGCCGGAGAATTTACGGATTTCAAAGATTTTTGCAGTCGTGTTGATTTACGATTAGTAAACCGCAAGGTGATTGAAAGCCTGATCAAAGCGGGTGTTTTGGATTCCTTTAGGATAAACCGGGCAACAATGACGGCAAATTTAGATAAAGTATTGAATTGGGCTTACCGTGTTCATAAAGAAAGAACAAGCGGGCAATTATCCTTTTTTGATTTAGGAAATACTCAGGACATTTTTAAGGCAACCGGGGAAACTATTCAAATTAAAGAATGGCCGGAACCGCAGTTGCTTGCTTTTGAAAAAGAGATGCTCGGTTTTTACGTAAGCGGCCATCCTTTGGCACGTTATGCCAAAGACCTGACACGTTTTCGCTTTTGCTCCATAGACGATTTACAAAATAGACAAAACGGCCAGGAAATAAAGGTTGTGGGGTTAATCGTAAAAATTAAACAGACTATGACTCGCGCCAAAAATGAGAAAATGGCAATATTAAAAGTAGAGGATTTAGATGGGATAGTAGAGGCCCTGGTTTTTCCTCGCACCTACAGCGCAGTCGCTAAGAATATCCAGCCAAATTCAATAGTTCTGATAAAAGGTAAACTAAGCCTGAAAGAAGATACCCCTAAGATTATTGTCGCTGATTTGGTGTTGTTTGATGACATATATAGCCTGATATCGGGAATTAATATTAACATTTCGGGAATAAGAGAATCTCTGTTTGAAAGCCTTAAACAAAGACTCCTTAACTCATCAGGAAGGGTGCCGATATATCTCCATCTGGATACACCAATTCGTTCTCGCGTGCAATTGGTTGTAGGAAAGGAATTTTTTGTAGAACCTAATGGTCCTTTAATTGATGATATTGAAGGCCTGCTTGGCGAGAATAGGGTTTCTATAGCTCTATAATCCGGCATTTATTCTTCCTAACTCTCTTCAAGAGAACCATTTCAAAAAGAAAGCGCTTTCCTTGACAAAACCACAAAGTTATGTTATACTTGCTAAAATTATATACCATATAATGGAGTGGAGGTGAAAAATAGTTAAACATTTTGTTATGCAGCTAAATTGGGTGGACGTTTTCGTTGTAATTCTTTTAATTAGAATAGTTTACATTTCTGTCAAAACGGGATTTTTCACTGAACTGTTTAAATTATTAGGGACTATCTGCGCGATTTGTCTGGCTTATCACCAGTATATTAAAATAAGTAATTTTTCAGAGCGTTTTCTTCCTTTTTTCGGAGCCTCAGGGATTAATTTATTAGGCTTTTTTACGTTTTTAATATTAGCGTTTCTGGGCTATTCAATCTTTTTAATAATCAGAAAGGTTCTGATGTTATTAATAAAAATGGAACCTGTTTCTTTATTGAATCGCTGGGGGGCGATAACACTGGGTCTAATCCGGGGAGCTTTATTTTGCAGCATGGTTCTTTTTGTTGCCTCAATTTCCAATATAAATTGTTTAACGAATAGCTTATCCAGGTCATTCTCCGCGCCCGGGCTTATTAAGCTGGCACCAAATGTTTATCTATCTTTATGGAATAGTGTTTTGTTCCGTTTTATGAATAAACAGGCGCCTAACGAAGAGCCTTCTGAATAGAAGAACAAAAACAATTTACAATGCAATTATCCTGGATTTACAATCAGGCAATAAAATTAGGCCGGCTTTACGATCCACGCGGAAATCACCATTGGAAATATGCTGATTCGGCTATACTCTATGGTAAATCAAATACTGAAGTTAAAAAGGTTCTGGTTGGTATTGATATAGATGTAGGTGAACTTATGCTTGCCGATAAGCTGCGTCAAA
>JAUXFU010000174.1 GCA_030622705.1 Candidatus Omnitrophota bacterium
ACAATAGTAATATCCTCATCCTTTGCCGGGGCGCTGATGATTACCTTCTTTGCGCCGCCATTGCTAATATGCCCGGAGGCCTTTTGTTTATCCTTGAATAACCCGGTTGACTCCACCACTATATCAACACCATATTGCCTCCAGGGTATCTCCGCAGGAGATTTATAACTTAAAACCTTAGTCTGCCTTCCCTCAACGATTAAATAATCCTCGGTTCTGGTTATGTCCTTGTTTAAGATACCGAAGGTAGAATCATATTTTAAAAGGTAGGCTAATGTCTCTGTCCCTACAGGTAAATCATTTACTGCCACAAATTCAATATTCTTATTGTCTATCCCGGCGCGAAAAATAAGTCTGCCAATTCTGCCGAAACCGTTAATCCCTACTTTTACCGCTGCCATCTTTAAATCCCCCTTTCGTTAATAAAAGAACTTATATCTGGGGGGCGTCCCCCAGATCCAAATTTATCACCTTGCTTCACGCAGGTACTTCGCTGCCAATTCCGGCGGCGTAGAAACAAAATAAAAACCCGTTCCCCATTCAAATCCCGCCACGCGGGTCAATTTAGGCATAATCTCGATATGCCAGTGGTAATGTGCCAAATCCGCATCATGATTAATTGGTGATGTATGGATAATAAAATTGTAGGCCGGATCAGAAAGTACCAGCCTTAACCTTAATAGAACATCCTTTAGAATCCTTGCCAGATCCGCTGCAACTGCCGGAGCCATAGCGCAAAAGAAAGAATTATGAACCCTGGGCAATATCCAAATTTCAAAGGTAAACCTTGAAACAAAGGGACAAAAGGCAAGAAAATACTGACTTTCAGAAACCACCCTTTTTTTCTCCTGCGTCTCTTGGCTGAGCATATCGCAAAATAAGCAACGCTCGCGAAATTCAAAATACTCAAGCGCCCCCTGAATCTCTTCAAGCGGAATCTTGGGAATCAACGGCAGGGCAATCAACTGAAAATGAGGATGCGCTAATGACGCGCCCGCAGAAGGGCCGTAATTCTTAAATAACAATATATATTTAAAGCGCTTATCCTTCTTTAGATCCTCTGCCCGCCGGCAGCACATCAGGATTATATTTTCCACCTCCTCATCCAGTAAATCGGGGATTTCCTTATGGTGGTAGGGGCTCTGAATAACTACCTCATGCGCGCCGATGCCATTAGACATATCGTAAATTCCTAAGCCATTACGGTCAATGTCGCCTTCAATCTGCAGAGCCGGAAATTTATTCGGCACAACCCTAACCTGCCAGCCGGGGGTATTGGATTGTGTTTTAGAATCACGCAGTGCATCTATCTCAGGAGGGGTCTGGTCTTCATTACCATAGCAAAACGGACAATCATCTGTATTCCAATGATGCTGCCCTTTCTCAAAGTCACCCGGAAGCAAAGGAGCCTGCGTCTCGACAATTACCCATCTACCCACAATCGGATCTCTTCTTAATTCACCCATTTTTAATGAGCACATCACTTATGGAGCACAAAGAGTAACATAAGTGATAAGTGCGAATTAAACCCAGCCCTAATTTTCTGAGAATATACAGTTTAAAATTAGGGCTGGGTTGCGGCTTCTTTTACTTTTCTTAAGAATTTCGCCGCATTCTCAGGCGGCAAGGAGCAGATATAAAAACCCGTTCCCCACTCAAATCCCGCCACGCGGGTTAAACGCGGCATTATCTCAATATGCCAGTGGTAATCCTCCTCAATCGTTTTCCAGTAACCCAACCTCCGGCGGCGCAGCGGCGCAGTATGAATAACGTAATTAAACGGTGGGTCATTTAACCCAATCTTTAATTTCAACAAAACGGTCTTTAATATCTCTGCTAAATTCCGGCGCTGGAAATCAGTTAAGGTAACGAAATCACAAGAATGCTTCTTAGGCAAAATCCAAATCTCAAAAGGAAATCTCGAAGCAAACGGGGCAATAGCAATAAAATCATTACTATCAATAATCACCCGCTTATTACTCTCTGATTCCTGTTTTATCAGGTCACAAAAGATACAGCGCTCATGATATTCAAAATAGCGCCTTGCTCCGGTTAATTCCTCCTTTACCCGTTTAGGCGTCACCGGGGTGGCAATAAGTTGAGAACGGCTATGCCTTATCCTGCCCCCACCCGCTGCCCAGCCATGATTCTTAAAAACTAAAACATATTTTAAACGGTTATCTTTACCTAAATCAATAATACGATTAACATAAACAGCAAAGATATTATTAATCTGCTCTAAGGATAAATCAGCGATGTTATTAATGTGCTCAGGACTTTCAATAATTACCTCATGAGCCCCAACACCGCTCATTACATCATAGATCCCCCGGCCGTGGCGCTGAAGATTTCCCTCGATTCCTAACATCGGCTTAATACTGGGAACAACCCTAACCTGCCAGCCTTCGGCGTCCTTATCAGAAGCAGAACTCCGAAGAACAAATATCTCATCAGGGGCAAGCTTTTCGTTTCCCTGACAAAAGGGGCATTCGCCCTCAGCGGGCCCTTTAGCAGGGGGCAAAAATTGATCCGGCCG
>JAUXFU010000011.1 GCA_030622705.1 Candidatus Omnitrophota bacterium
CCCTGAAGGACTATATCAGATGCCTCTGGCTGCACAGATTATCCTTCGATTTTAGCGTAGGATAATCGGCCTTAAGCAGGGTCGCAGGACAAATTACAAAAGATTACGAAGATTCTTCTCATGGATAAAATCATCTCTGCAATCTATATCAGTTGCTCTAATCAAAAGGCTATCTGCCTTTTTACCCGGAATTCTCTTGCTGCGTGTACTACCATGATAATTTTATAGACAAAACAGCTTAATAAATATAATATATATACTTATGGAGAAGGCAATCTTAAAATTATCCAAGGATTACTTTGAGTTTATGGCTTGCGCCTATCCTGTAATGAGCTTATCCGACGAATTCTATTTTTTCCCCCGCGCCAACAAGGCAATCCGATACATAGACTGCATGGAGTGCCTAAACAAAGAAAAGATAAAACAGGATATCTCCTATGTAAGAACCCTTAAGCGAAACCTGGAAAAACTAAATCTGGAAGAGGCCGATCTGGAAACACAGATTGACCATCAGCTTCTCAGGCAAAGTATGGCCGCATTCCTGCGAGAATTCCAGCGGGTAAAGGTCTGGCAGAATGACCCTAATCTTTATCTCAAAATCGCCATCCTGGGGATTGGGCAGATTGTAAATAAATTGTCCGCGATAAAACCGGATATCAGGGAAGAGCTTGCTTGCCGAATCAAACAAATTCCCCAGCTTTTAAATGAGGCAAGATTAAATCTGAACAAGATTCCCCGGCTTCATCAGGAAACCGCAATTCACCTGGCGCAGGCAATAATTGATTATCTTAATAAGCGGCTTCGCCTATCTTTAGAAAGCAACTCAGGCTTTAGCGAACTGATAAAACTAAACAAGGGCGCAGCCCAGGCAGTGGATGATTTTAAAACATTTCTAAAAAAGAGTACCGGAATTGAAGAGTCTGTCGGAGATAAAGAAAGTCTGCGGGAGCTGCTAACCAATGCCTTTTCTTATAAACGCAGCCCTGAAGAAATCTTTGAAATTGCCTCGGACGAATACCGTAAGACTTTAATTGAATTAAAAAAAACCGCTGCGCGCATCCGTCCTTCTATGAATTGGCGAGAAATAATATCGGATTATAAATTGGAAACAGATAATACTGCAGAGTTATTAAATCTTTATTCCGCCCGGATTAGCAATTTAAAGGATTTTCTCATAGAAAAAGACCTGATCAGCATTCCCAAGATGCAGAACATCCAGGTAAGGCAAACCCCTGTTTATTTAGCGCCGATTAGGGCATCGGCCTCTTACAGCTGCCCCATAACCCGCAATCAAAAAGAGCCGGCATTTTTTTATGTAAATAATAATACAGGCGGAAAAAATATACATCAGGAATATATCTTTATTACTGCCCATGAGACCTACCCCGGACACCATCTATTGGACTCAATTAGGCGTAATATCAAAAACCCGATTCGCCAACAGATTGAATCGGCCCTGTTTTATGAAGGCTGGGCTTCTTACGCGGAAGGATTGATTGAAGAATTCGGTTATCTAAACAACACAAGACAAAGACTCCTTGGCCTAAAAAGGCAGGCCTGGAGAGCGGTAAGGGCAAAATTAGATGTTGGCCTAAAGATAAATAAAATAAAACCTTCTGATGCCGCCGGGCAATTACGCCGGCTCGGCTATAGCCCATCCGGAGTCAAAACAATGCTCAGACACTATATGCTTACCTATGGGTATCAGTTGTGCTATACTATTGGCAAATTTGAGCTTGAAGAATTAAGCAAGAGCTTTGTTCCGCAGATGGGAATAAAAAATTTCCATAACTGCCTGCTCTCCGGAGGAGAACTTCCTTTTGATTTAATTAGAAGGAGATTGAAAAGATTATGCCGGAAGGATTCTTAGGATATCATTCGGAATGGAATATGGGTAGTCCCGGGGGCTGGGATTATCAAAGGATGGCCCAGGAAATAGGAAGGTTATCCTGGAATAAAATAAAAGAGAAATCCGGCATTGATATAAATTTGGATTTCGAACATCCCATTCTTAATCCTGTTCCCGCGTTTGCCAAATTACTCCTTGAGGCTCACCAGAGAAACTTTGGTAAGCAAAAGCCGTTTATTGCCCTGGTGGCCGAGGAAGAAACCCTCCCAAAGGTAGGAGAAAACATCCACTTTATAGAATATCTAAACAGCCTACCCAATGTCTCTGCCCGCCTGATTAGTCCGGACAAGCTGGAGCTAAAAAACAACCGGATTGTTGTCGGGAAAAATAAGGTTACCCTGATATTTCTCGATTTCAATAACAATGTAATTGTAAAATTAAAAAAGAAATACAATCTTTCCCCGCTGCTTGAAGCGATAAAGCAGAGAATGATTATAAATCCCCGGGGAATGGAGCCGATCGGGACAAAAGGCGTATTTGAGGCAGTAACCTCGGAATATAAGAACATAGTAAGTAAAACTACACTTAAAAGGACCCCCTGGACAAAACAATTCTTCCCGCGTTCGACCACCGGTCCGGGAGGAAAAAGAGTTCCTGATTTAATTAAATGGGCAAAGGATAATTGGCCAAACATAATCCTAAAACCAATGCACGGCTATTCTGGCCAAGGCATTATTGTCGGCCATAAACAACCGGATATTGACGAATGCATACAACAGGCATTAAGAAAGCGCGATTACATCGTCCAGCCCCTTGTTCCCCTTGACCTTTGGGCAGAGGAATTCCCCTGGATTGACCGGGAGCACAAGAAACTGTTATTAAAAACCTGGCAAACTGATTTTCGCTGCTTCATTACTCATCAGGGCCTGATTGGCTTTGTTACCAGATTCGGCGGTATTCCTACCAATGTTGGTTCAGGCGGAGGTGTGCAGAGCACAGCAATCTTACGCTCTGATATAGCGGTCAATGAGGCAATCAAAAAAGTAAATGCGGCTATCCTTAATTCGGGATTTGAATTTATTGCTGAATTACAGGATGAAATCGATAAAAAATCTATCCGGATGGGCAATGTCTATCTCTTAGGCCCGATTATAACAACGCTAAGGCCAAGGATAATTACCCCTAAGCATATTTTAGAACTGCAAATTTACGGCAGGAATCTCTGGGATGACGCAATGAAATTAGAGACCCTCTGGCAACAGGAAAAACTAACAAAATATGTTCAAATAAGTAAAGAGGAAGATGAAATTGCGCATCTTTGCCCCTGGCAGGGGAGTCCTGCCTTAATCGCCTCTGATGGTCTTTTTGGCTTCAAGGGAAATCCATGATCAGGGTAAAAAATGATTGGTGGAAAGAGCTTTTTAACAGTATTTACCTAATTACTGACGCCAGAAGCGTATGTGATACTAAGCTTACCTGCCGGGAGGTAGATTTATTAGAGAAAACCCTGAGTTTAAATAGAACTGACCGAATCCTTGATTTATTCGGCGGACAGGGAAGGCATTCAATAGAACTGGCAAAACGCGGATACCGGAATTTAACTGTGCTGGACTATTCTAATTATTTGCTCAATATAGGAAAAAGGCTGGCCAAAAAGACAAATCTAAACATAAATTTTCATCAAGGAGATGCCCGCTCAACCGGACTTATAAAGGAAAACTACTCAGTAATTTTCGTGATGGCAAATTCCTTTGGGTATTTTGCTGATGAAAAGGAGAATCTAAAAGTGTTGACGGAGACTGCTCGCCTTCTTGAGCCCAAAGGCAAGTTGCTTCTTGATTTGACCAATCCCGTATACGTTAAGAATAATCTTAAGCCGATATCGTGGCATAAAATCGGTAATGATATTGATGTCCTTCGGAATAGAAAGATTGAAAAGAATCTTGTTAAAACACGAGAAATCGTAATATCTAAAAGGAAAGGCTTACTTAGAAATGAATGCTACTGCGAGCGCCTTTACAGCAAGATAAAAATTTATCAATTACTCAAAAAGGCCGGGTTTAAAAATATAAACACAAAAAATAACCTCTCGTTGCATAAAAAAAGACAGGACTATGGTTTTCTTACCTCAAGAATGATTGTTAGCGCAGTCAAGACGCCCTAATATTTAATCGATGCTCAACCTCAATCATTATTTACCCTTTGATTAATGCTAACGCCTCTGCGCGCGTCTTCTCATTCTCCTTAAAAATTCCACGCACAGCTGAGGTTACCGTTAATATCCCGGGCTTCTTAACCCCACGCATTGAAAGGCAAAGATGCTCTGCTTCAATTACCGCCATGACCCCGCGCGGGCTAAGCTTACTCATAATAATGTCGGCAATCTGTGTAGTAAGTCTTTCCTGAATCTGGGGCCTTTTAGAGAGAATATCGACAACCCGGGCTATTTTACTTAAACCCGTAACCCGGCCGCCCTTGGGAATATAAGCGACATGCGCCCTGCCAATAAACGGGATGAGATGATGCTCGCATACCGAGTAAAGAGGAATGCCTTTAAGCAGAATTATCTCATCGTGCTTCTGCTCAAGGATTACCTCAAGCTGTTGTTCAGGACTCTGTTTAATACCTGAGAATATCTCCTCGTACATCTGGGCAACCCGCTGTGGCGTATTCATCAAGTCTCTTCTTTGAGGGTCTTCACCAATTGCAGTCAGAATATCTCTTATTGCCTTTTCTATTTTTTTCTTATCCACTTATCCCTCCACATTGCAACCACGGAGGCACGGAATAATCTCCGGAGACACGGAGATTATTTTCCGTGGCTCCGTGAGCTTCAGTTTCAATCTCAGCTCCGTGCTTCCGTGGTCACTATTTGCCAATACAAAACTCACTAAAAATCCTGTCTAATACATCCCCGGAAAAACGCCTGCCCTGAATATCATCTAAAAAGCCAACTGCCTGTTTAACATCATAAGAAATGAATTCAAAAGATAGATTTGCTTTAACTGATTTCTCCGCATGCGTAATTGATTTTTGCGCCTTTTTAAGTTGTTGAATATGCCTAAGGTTACTTACCCATACCGGCTGGCCTGATTTAATTTTGCCATTAAATACAAACCGGGCAACCTCCTCCTCCAGTAAATCAATATTTCTTTGCTCTTTTGCCGAAATCTCGACAACCCGCTTAAATTGACGGATAATCTGCCGGCATTTTATTCTACGCCTTTTATCTATTTTATTAATTATAGCGAGCACCGGCCTTAGCTTAACCCTGCGCATTAACGCCTCATCCTCACAAGATAAATCCCTACTCCCGTCAAAAACAAGCAAAATTAAATCTGCTTCCTTGATGTAGCGGCGGCTGCGGGAAACTGCCTTTCTCTCAATTAAATCTCCCGGTTCGATTATCCCGGCAGTATCAACAATCCGTATCGGGATTCCCCTGATATCCAAAACCTCCTCGATGGTATCACGGGTAGTTCCCGCAATAGAAGTAACGATTGAACGCTCGCACCTTAATAAGACATTTAAGAGCAAAGATTTTCCAACATTGGGTTTACCGCAAATAACTACCCTTACGCCCTCACGAAGAATCCTCCCCTTTGATGAATTGCTCAAGATTAGCTGCAGCTGCCGGTTTACCTGATTCAATTCATAAGCAATACTGCTATTATCGGTCTCACCCAAATCCTCACCCGGAAAATCAATGCCTGCGTCTAAAATAACAAGCAGCTGTAATAACCTAGTTCTTAATCGATTCAGCCCTTTTGACAAACTCCCCTTCAACTGCTCGACGCTCATTCTTAAGGCAGAGTTGGTCTTTGCCCTGATAATATCCAATACCGCTTCAGCTTGAGGTAGGTCGATCCGGCCGTTTAAAAACGCTCGCTGCGTAAATTCACCGGGTTTAGCCATACGCGCACCGGAATCCAAGATTAGCTCCAGGGTTTTTCTCAGCGGCAGAACTCCACCATGACAATTAATCTCCACAATATCCTCTTTGGTATAGCTTCGCGGCTTACGCATTACGGTCAGGATAACTTCGTCAATAATATTTTGGCTTCGCTCGACTTTACTTAGGGTTTCCTTCGGTCGCGCGGTTTCGACAACCCAGCCATAATGCGTTGTATGGCTTTTAAAAACAGATGGCTTGCGGCCATCCCCGGAAAGAAAAATCCTATCTGCAATTAAAAGGGATTTACTACCGCTAATCCTTACAATGCCAATGCCTGATTCGCCAACCGGCGTACCAATTGCCGCAATTGTATCATTGAAACCAACATGCATCATATTCTGTTAGAAACCTGTATCAACATCTTTAAAAACGCATACTACTTTCTTAAAAGTAGCGGGCAGCAAGAAAGAAAAAATCTCTCTGCTCGCTACTTTAAAAAGAGGCTGCGCACCTGACCCGCCAGAAATAAAGAACCGGTAACTAAAATCAAATCTTTAGGGGCCGCCTTTTCCCTTGCTAATTCTATTGCCTGTTTTACCTTTCTCCTCTTAAATATCCTGCTTCCTGCTTCCTGCTTATTGCTTCTAATGAACTTCTCAATTATCTCCATATCTGCTGCCCGGGGATTATTTGCCTGAGTAATAATAACCTGTCTGCTTATCGGGATAAGCGCCCGGCAAATTCCCTTTATATCTTTATCCCGGGAAATTCCCAAAACCAGAATTAATTTTTTATATTTGAAATTTTCTTTAACTGCCTTGCTTAAAGCATTACTTGAGGCAGCATTCTGCGCACCATCCAAAACCACCATCGGCTGCTCAGACACTACCTCACATCTGGCCGGCCAAATAGTATTATAAAGCCCTTTTCTTATAGAATCAATTCTTACCTCGACATTAAAAAACCGCAATGCTCCAACCACGGCTATTGCCACTGTTGCATTTATTAGTTGATGGCCGCCTAAAAGCCTTATCCTTAAATTCGGATATTTGCCAAAAACCCCCTTTACCCTAAATTTATCCCTCATTTTCTCATAGGTTATATCTCTGCCCACCTCATATAAGCTTGCGTTAACTTCTTTACATCTATCTCTGATAACCTGCATTACCTGTTTTTCCTGAGGAGCAGAAACTACAATTGACTTGTGTCCTTGTATCCTTGCACCCTTAGGAGCCTTAATAATTCCTGCCTTCTCAAACGCTATCTGGGCCAATACCCCTCCCAACTGCCTGGAATGCTCGTAACTTACCGGCGTTATCGCTGCAATTAAGGAATTTACTGTATTAGTCGCATCCAGCCTCCCGCCCAGGCCCGTTTCTAAAACTGCAAAATCTACTCTTTTTTCTTTAAAATAAACAAAGGCCAAGGCAGTGTATACCTCGAAGAAGGAAAGAGCGCCGTATTCCGACAGAGAATTGTATTTCTCAATAGAAGGCATTAATCTCTCTATTAAAACGGCTAACTCCTTTTTGGAAATCATCCCTTCAAACTTGATTCTTGCCTGTTCTGGCGGCGGCGATTCTTGCCTGCTCTGGCGGCGGCGATTCTTGCCTGCTCTGGCGGCGGCGATTCTTGGATTTAAAACACGAATCCTTTCCCTAAAATCCGATAGATGGGGTGAGGTATAAAGTCCAACTTTAAAATTTGCCTGGCGCAACATATAAGCGATAAAAGCGCAAACCGAGCCTTTACCTTTTGTGCCTGCGATATGAATACATCTTAACTCATCCTGAGGATTACCTAACGCTTGAAGAAACCCGCTTATCCTCTCCAGCTTCAGTGATTGCCCATAAGCATATTCCAGGGTCTTCTCATAATCAATAAATGAATTCAAATACTTAACTGCTTGTTGATAGGACATCATTAAAAGGTGGCTGAAACCTTAGGGGTAACTCGGACATATAATTTAGCCCGCTGCCTTAAATCCGCACTAAATTACATCCTCGTTAATGTTTGAAGTGTCTTCTTCCGGTTATTACCATAGCAATATTATATTTATTGCAGGCTTTGATGATTTTCTCATCGGAGATTGAGCCGCCGGGCTGGATTATTGCCCTTACACCCGCGCGCGCTGCTTGACTAATAGCGTCCGGTTTAGGGAAGAAGGCATCTGAGGCAAGGCAGCAATTCAAGCTAAGCTTTCCCGCCTTTCTTCTCGCAATAATTACGGAATCTACGCGGGACATCTGACCCGCCCCTATGCCTACGGTCCGGGTCCCTCGCGCAAGAACAATAGCATTCGATTTAACGTGCTTAACTACCCTCCAGGCAAAAATGAGACTGGTTAGTTGATTCTTTGTCGGCTTTTTTCTGGAAACAACCCTGAGATTATCAAGTTCATTAAGTTTTAAGTCTTTATTCTGAACCAATAATCCTCTGCCTACCTGCTTAAAGTCCAACCCCCCTGGTATTTCTAAATCGGTTAATTCCAATAAACGTAGATTCTTCTTCTGCTTAAGAATGCCTAGTGCGTCCTGATTAAAGCCGGGGGCGATAACGCATTCCAGAAACCCGCTTTGCATAATTAACCTTGCCGTTGTTAAATCAACCTTTCTGTTTAAACCCACAATGCCGCCAAAGGCAGAAAGACTATCACACCTTAAGGCATTTAGATATGCCTTGTCTAAAGTTTTATCCTGTGCCGCCCCGCAGGGATTACTATGTTTACTAATTACTACCGCCGGCTGTTTAAACTCAATTACCAGCTCCCATGTACTGTTTAGGTCTAAGATATTATTAAAAGAAAGCTCTTTGCCATGAAGCTGCCTTAAATTAATCAAGCCCTGTTCTGCCTGCCCCGTTAGATGCTCGCTATCTAACGGGGCCTGTTTTTCTCTATAAAAGGCTGCCTGTTGATGAGGATTCTCTCCATAACGCAAATCCTGAATTTTACTAAACTCCAGATCTAATTCTTCCGGAAATCCTGCTGCCATCCCGATTCCCGGCCGCTTGCTGCTTAAGTAGTTATAAATCACTGCGTCATAATGGGCAGTCAACCGAAACGCTTCAACAGCTAATTCCCCGGAGGTCTGGCTGCTTATTGTTCCCCGGTTCTGCTTAAGTTCTCCAAAAATTCGTGAATACTGACTGGGACAGGAAACAACTACAACCGACTGATGATTTTTAGCTGCCGAACGCAGCATTGACGGCCCACCGATATCAATATTCTCAATCGCCTCTTGCCTGCTGGCCCTTTTTCTCGCAACCGTCGACTCAAATGGATAAAGATTTACTACCAGCATATCGATTAATCCGAAGCCCTGTTTTTCTAATACCCCCATATGCCGGGGATTATCGCGCAAGGCAAGAAGCCCTGCGTGAATCTTAGGATGCAGAGTTTTTACTCTCCCGTCAAGCATCTCAGGGAAACCCGTATACTCAGAAACATCAACTACCGTAATATTGTTCTTTTTTAATAATTTTGCTGTGCCGCCAGTGGAAAGAATTTCCACGCCAAACCCTTTTAACCGGCGAGCAAAATCAACAATTCCGGTTTTGTCCGGAACACTAATCAAAACCTGTTTAATCTTTATCATCTTTAATGAGCAGACGAGTTACGCAGTAAGTCAAAGTAAACCCCGTTAGAGAACTTCGTTCTCTAACGGTCTTCGGTAATGACCACCGATTAAAATCGGTGGCTTTCTCTAATGGGGTAAAAGAACAAACTTCTCTTAAATTTAGCTTACTTTCGGATATTCAATGACACTGCACTTAGCTCTGTTCTTCCTTCTTTTGTGCCTGATATTTACTGATAATATCATTGGCTATTTTGGCGGGAACCTGCTCGTAGCGAGAGTATTTCATAGAATAACTACCCCTGCCTCCGGTAAATGAACGCAGGTCATTAGCATACGTAAACATCTGGACAAGAGGAACCTGAGCCTTTACTACCTGATTCCTTCCTTTTGTCTCCATCCCTATTACCCGCCCGCGGCGTGAATTAAGATCCCCGGAAATCTGTCCCAAATACTCTTCGGATATAATTACATCAACATCCATTATTGGCTCTAATAACACCGGACCCGCATCGAGAATCGCCTTTCTTAACGCCATTGCTCCGGCAATCTGAAAAGCCATATCTGAGGAATCAACATCATGAAAGGAACCATCGTAAAGAACTACCTTAATATCTTCAAGTGGATTTCCGGCTAAAATTCCCTCACGCATTGCCTGCTTCACCCCCTTTTCTACTGAGGGTATGAAATTACGCGGGATGGCTCCGCCGACAATCTTATTAATAAATTCGAATTCTTTACCTCGCTCTAAAGGAACTACCTCAATCCAAACATCCCCATATTGACCCCTGCCTCCGGATTGACGTTTGTATTTTCCCTGGACCTTAGCGGTTTTAGTAATCGTCTCTTTATAGGCAACCTTGGGCGTGCCTAAATCTACCTGAACGTTAAATCTTTTCTTCAGCCGGTTAATCATTGTATCCAAATGCAGGCTTCCTAACCCGGAAATAATTAATTCCTTGGTTTGCTGATCAATCGACATCTTAAACGTAGGATCCTCAGCCGCCAGCTTGGTTAAGGCCTGGGATATCTTTTCTTCATCCTGACGCGAATGTGGTTTTACCGAAGCGGATATCATTGCTTCCGGAAAATCTATGGGCTTAAAAACTACCGGAAAATTTCCTTCTGCTACCGAATCTTGTGTCTGAGTCTGTTTTAATTTGGGGATTGCCACAATATCCCCGCAAAGGGCTTGTTCAACTGGCTTTTGCTCTTTTCCCTGCAGCATATAGATCTGCCCAAAGCGCTCGGATGTCTTTTTAGTAACATTATAGAAGCTGCTGTTAGATAATAATTTGCCCGAGAACAGCCGCATCAAGCTTAGCTGGCCAACGTAAGGATCAAAGATACTCTTAAAAACAAACGCAGAAAACGGCGCATCAGAACTAAATTTAACCTCTCTATCTGCCTCATTTTCCAAAGAAGGCCTTTCTTCAGGAGAAGCCAGATAATCCTTAGTTGCCTTGAATAATTCTTCAATCCCCGCCTCGGTGATCGCCGATCCTGCAATTATGGGAAAAACCTTTGCCTCAATTACTGCCCGGCGCAAACCAACAACAACCTCCTGCGAACTAAGGTGTCCTGTGGAAAGATACTTCTCTAAAAGCCGGTCATCGCTTTCCGCAACTGCCTCAACCAACTGCTCGGAATCTAAAGATTTCAAAACAACCGCCTTGCTAGAAAGAACCGACCTTATCTCGCTAACTGTCTTGTTGAGATCAATCCCCTCTTTATCAATCTTATTGATAAAGATAATTCGCGCAAGCTTCAACTCTTCCAAAAGAGCCCATGCCTTTTCTGTACCTACCTCAACGCCGCTTGCGGCATTAACGACAATAATAGCATTATCCACTGCCCGAGTCCCGGAAATAACCTCGGCAAAAAAATCGGCATACCCGGGAGCATCAATCATCTGGATATTCAAATTCCGGTAGTTACAAAACATAAAGCCGGCATTAATCGAGTTTTTCCTCTCAATCTCATCCCAGCTATAATCGCTTACGGTATTGCCTTCGGCCACACTCCCTTTGCGGGTAGTAACGCCGCAGCGAGAAAGCAAACATTCGGCAAGCGAAGTTTTGCCTGAGTGGGCATGACCTAGAAGAATAATTGTCCTTTTATCCTGAAGAGACATTTATTAGTCGCGGATGACCACGGATTTTCTTGCGCGGATGTCCACGGATTTATCCGCGGTAATCCATGTACTATATCCGTAGTAATCCGTGATTAAATCTTGGGATTTAAATTAGCTATGTAGATATGAAATATTATACGAAGGCAGGGCGGTTGCGTC
>JAUXFU010000033.1 GCA_030622705.1 Candidatus Omnitrophota bacterium
AAGATTTCTGTAGAAGAATTGAGTGTTATAGAGAGAAAAGTAGCCAATGAGATGGTGGAAAGAATGAGTTCAAAAATAGAATTTGTTGAGAAAGCTACTCCTTTTAAACTGGATGAAGTTAGCGAAGAGGAAAAGGCTAATTGTTTAGGTTACGGTCAAATGATTGATGTAGTGGGAAGAGCAATTGGGCTTGAGGTTGAAATGCTAGTATTTATGAGGAACGAAATTGCGGAACAAGGGAGAAATAAAGCACATAACTCTTGCTTAATTACTTTATCTAATGGCAAAAGGATTATAGCAGATTCTGTTACGCTTTATGCAAAGGATATAGAACCTTTTGTGCTAGACGAAAGATTTACAAAAATAGGAGAATTTTATCATTTATCAGAGAGAGAAGAAGATGCCTTAACTTCATATAGTGATTTATATGGAAGGCTCCGTATTATAGATAGACAAGGAGTAATCTCTTTAATAATATCACAAGAAGGAACAGTATTATTTATGACAGGGAATTATGAGGAAGCAATAAAGAGGGATAACAAAGCCATAGAAATAGATCCTCTAAATACTAATGCTTATTATAACAGAGGAACAACTTATGATATGTTAAATAAAGATTTTAAGGCTGCCTCTGATTTCTCAAGATGTATAAAGATAGACCCCATAGGAAATCTTATAGCTTATGCAAACTTAGGCCTTAGCATAGGAGAAATACTTAGTCTTAGAGGTGTGGTGTATTCAGGAAGATATGCCGGAGAAGGAATTATGGAATATAGGTCAGAACAAGGAGAGATTCTTTTCAAGGTGGATATTAATCAAGAAACCGTTACCAGTTACGTTAAAGAAGTAGATGGCAGGATGGTAATTACCGACTCGCCGCAAAGGGTGGCTAGGTTTGGTGATGCACGCGGAGAGTCTATTTCATCCGATGCTAAAGTTGAAGATGAGTCTACTATTATGGTATTTGAGATTAAAAGGGTGAAACGCCTTGGCGGGGCAGAGCAAGACTCCAGTGCTTCTATTATGGTAAGTCATGAGGTAAGAAGTCGTGAGTCCGGAGAAAGGGAAATATATATTAAAGGACAGCTCATTGCTACAATTGAAGATAACAAGGTTAAATTCAACCCCGAAGCACAAGGAGCATATAGAATAGAAATAAACAGCCAACGGGTAACCGGTAATAGTAACGTCGAGATTGTTAATAGGGAGGTTAGAGAGGAAAGCTTAGAAGAAGATGTTGAACTTGAGGTTACTGAAGCTCCAGATGCAGCAGATAACGCTGTTGAAGAGACTGTATCTGAGCCGAGAACTTCGACAGCCAAAAGGATTAAATTAGGAATTAAGTCTTTCTTCTTTCGGGTAATCAGCCCGGTAATTAATTCTCGCGTAGGTACAAAGATTAGGATTTTACTCTCTGGATATAGATTAAAAACAGATTCAATTAAAATAGGAGTACAGAGAAAAGAATATAACATTAAGTTTGCTTATCCAGAGAAAGCAACCGGAAAAGATAAAGATGTAATTAATAAAAAAATAAATGAGGTTAAAATTAAAGCAAAAAAGATAACAGAAACCTTAGTCGATTTATTAATCATAATGGAAGGAAACGAAGAAAGAAAGCAAAAGGAGCAAAAGATAGAGGCCTATTTGGCAGAGAAGGAATACGATAAAGAGGCTAAACAGCAAATAAAGGACATTCTTGATCTTCTTATGGTCTTTGAAGAACCAAAGGTTGGATTTGAGCAGATTTTTGCTGCCTTGTTGCTAACAGAGGATATACCTTTATTGGTGGTTGATATAATGATGCAAAAGGGTAAATCTGCTGCCATAGCCTTAGCGTACCTATGGCGTTGGCAAAAGTTTTCCAAAGATAATGAAAATCAGGAAAAACTACAGGTATGGTCATTCGTTTCAGAGTCAAAAGTTAAGGAAGCACTTACCAACGAGGAAATAAGATTTTTATTAGACAAGGGTGTGCCTGTTTATGTTGTTATGAGTACAGATACTGGGGCCGATATATGGGCAGAGAATAAGATACAGAAAGGAGGGTTTTTGTATCTTCGAGTCAGATCCGGAAAAGATTCTGAAGATAAGTCTGAGCCTTTAGATAGTTATAAAGACATAAAAGAGGGAGTGATGATTATCAGTAATCATTCCTTACAGAGTTTACAACATGAAGAGGAATTCAAACAGTTGATGAAGCCTCGTATAGCAAAGGTGCATTTTGATGATATGAATTTTCCTGCTACTCAACCGGGAACAGTTCAGGCTGATCAGTTTGCGATAAAGATGTTTGAAGAACTTCTCAAGAAGTATGAACAGGCAAAGAAGAGACTTAAGGATATTGATGATGGTAATGTTTCTGCTGATGAAGAGAAAATAGCAGAATACAAGAAAATTATAAAGAGATATGAGCCGGTAAAGAAAGCTCTTGAATATGTCAGGATTCAGGCAGGGATTAGGTCGTTATTAGCAGATAAATTCAGGGAAATTCTTGATGAAGGAGAGGGTAAACGGTTTAAATTTGTAAGTAAAAAAGGCACAAAGGGCGCATCTCGTCGTTCTGCAGAATTAAACAATGGCGAGGTACAGAAAATAAGAAAGGATATTGAACGTCTTCTTGGCCGGGAGATTGAGTCAAAGAAGGGGAGGGAAAGCTTAGAAGAGTTGATAAGAAAATCTTTTTCTTCCATCGCATTAGAGATCGAGGGGCTTACTCATCTTGTGATAGTAGAGGTAAAGGGGAGAAAGGGGATAAGGATTCCGATTGAAAAAGAAGAGGATGGGCAATTGAAAGAAAAGTGGGTCGTGGTTTGGTTTGATAAAAGGGTTGATGGAAATACGGCGGTGCCGGAATATGAACTATATGATCGCGATAACAAGGATGTAAAGGTATTTGATTTTATGATTGGTTCGGAAAGGGGAAATGCTAAAAGGGATCATGTGCATAATGACCCGGATGCAGCAGCAATTTTAGCTGCATATATTGAGGTGAAGCTCAATGTTTTAATGGGCCATATAATGAGAGAGTCTGGCAGAGAAGAGAACTATTATACTACTATAAAGTGGTTAGGTAGGGATAAGATCCAAGGCAGTACAGGAACCCCCATTGAGGAGTTATTAATTGAGACAGGCCATCTTGTTGTAACCGTAAGGGAGAAGGATCAAGTTTCGGCTCCGAAGGCCAAATATGAAATTGCAAAAGAGCCGCTTAAGGAGTTAATAGAACAGACTAAATCCTGGATAAAAACGATAAAAACGCAGGAGCCGACAAAAATAGAAATACCAATGATTATAGATACCCGGACAGGCAAACCAATCACTGTTGAAGTTAGACATCGTATTCTTGATGTTTCTACTGTTTCTGAGGTATACGAGGCATACGAGGCTATTAAGGAAGATGCAGAAAAACAGGGAATTAAGGTTTTTCTGGCAGGGGGAGAGGTTCAGGAAAACAAGGCCCAGATAATAGATAACGCTAAAAAGGCAATAGCTAAAGGCGAGCCAACTATTCTAATTATGCCTGGTTTAGACTCAGGTTTAAATCCTGCTACGATGAAGAAAGGGCTGTATGCAGTAGAGTTTCTCTCCACTGGTCTGTATGATGCAATAACCAGAGAACAGGTTAATGCCCGCTTTAGCAATGTAGAGGATTCTGAAGCCAAACGCGCTTATGTTGATGAAGAAAATAATTTAATTTATATTAATCCAGATAAGGTTTATCATCATTATCTTTCAGAGTCAGCAAGAGAAGGAATAAAAAGATTTTTCGCTACTAATCCCTCAAAGGGAGAAGTAGACAGAATTATGGAAAGGTTAAGTGAGGAATTGCTCAGACAGACCATAGCAAACACAAGAGAACAAATTGGATCGCTGCAAAGGGGTGAGTCGCGTACAGCCCGTCAGTCAGGATTAAAAAGGCCGATGAGCGAACAAGAGCAAGAAGCAAAATTGATTGAAAGATGTGAAGAAATATTAAAGCAGCTGGAAAGTGACGGGTTAAAGGAAATAGAAGAAATAGCAGAGGACTCAGGTTCTTCTGTCCATGCGGCTGAAGTTGTGAGCAATGAAGTCAGAAGCAACAAGGATAAGGCGCCTGTTAAGGTATCTGATAAATTAGGATTTCTCCGGCCATATCTTCAGGATTTACCTGACGGCCCGGTGCTTGCATTTATTCGTTCTGTTGCTTACGGGCTTGAGAAACAACAAGAGCAATTAAAGGAATTTACCCAGGCGCTTTTGGATTCATTTGGCTTAATTGAGATTGACCAGCGCACTGGTTTACCTACTGGAAGATTTACTTCTTTTGGCGAAGCAGTTATAAAAGAATTCGAGAATACGGATACCAACCCTTCGGTTGCCGCGGCTTTTGAGATTGCCAGACAAAAAGTATCTCAACAAAGAGACAGGGCATCAAGGGTTATAAATTACTTGGCTAAGTTGGGTAGAACCTTAACTGATGAGCAAAGAAAGGAATTGGAGAGGAAAATCTGGCTGTATAATTCCTCTGTTGACGGCGAGGACTCATGGTTTAGATTTATCGCTGAGGCGCTAGAGGAGGTTAATCCACTTTATGCCGCTAACCTAAACAGAATCGCTAACCGGATGGAGAAAATAAGAAAGGCCAATCAGGCAAGATTAGACAGGTATTTTGAAGCTCAGTACGGAAGCGGTAAGATAGGAAAGGTATTTTCTTACTTAAGCTATAGAGTAGGCCTTTATTGGAATGAGGATATCCGGAATAAGACAGAGCGGGCAAGGCCAAAGATAAATGAGTTGTTGAGGTTATCGGGCATAAAGATGTTACTGCCTATACCCGTATCAATACCACCTGATGAAGAAAAGGCTGCTCTTTATAGATCTGTTATGGAATTTGCTTGCTTATTCTTACCTGATTTTGAGCCGGATGAGGCAGATTTAGAAGAATTAGCAGGTGAGTTATTTGAGCAGGGCGTGGATGTTGGCAGGATGTCTATCGGGAAAATCTATGATTTATCCCAATACACAAACCCTGAGCAATATTTTGCTAAGTGGAGACTGGGGAATCGCTTCAGATGGTTGCCCTGGGTTAACTTAGGGGTGCCTAAGCCTCTGGTTAAACTGGCAAGGGAAAAGTCCCGGATGCTCAAGCAAAAGGATAAACAGAAAATGAGCCTTGAATTTAGCGCTGAGGATGTCCGGGGTTTAATAAAAGAAGAGATAGAAAGGCTGCAAAAGGCCCAGGGCGCTGAAGAGGTTACCGCGCAGATAAAACAAGAGGCAGAAAAAAGAGTCTTTTTGGTTGTGTTTGGCGGCTGGTCTGCTGAGGCAGTAAAAGGATTCTGGACAGCACTTAAATACGAGCAGTTAAGCGACAAAGAGCTTGATTTGCGCTATGTCAACAGCCGACAGTTAGCTTCTGGCCGCATTCATATCCCTATTGACGAAACACAATATGCCCAGATGGATTTAGACGAGGCGCTTAATGATTTGAGAAAGGAGAAAATTTTTGAAGACCTGAGCGTAGAATACATAAATGAAATTCTTCGAAATCTAGAGGGGGTAGATGAAATTATAGCGAGAATAAATGAGCTAAAGCAGGATGCACCGAAACTGGTAAAGAAGATTGAGGGTATTGAAGAGCAAATTGAGATAGAAAAGGGAATATCAGAAGAGGATAATCCCCGCCTTGAATCTCTATATGAGCAGTTGGATAGTCTCTGGATTATCTGGAAGATAAATGAGGTAAAGCGGGATGCGCAGACCGTGGAGGCGAAGATCAAGGGCGTTGAAAAGCAAATCGAGAGAGAAACGAAAATATCAGAAGCAGCCAACACACCAGAGGAAGAAAAGGAAGATAACCCCATGCTTCAATCCTTGAATGAGCAGTTAGATAGCCTCTGGATTGAATTGTTGGCTGGCTATGCCTTTAAGGTGCGGGAGGTTTTTCGTGTCAAAGACGGCGATGAGGTTGTTTTCGACCTATGGGAGGATATGCCTGACTCGCAGAAGAGGAATTTTATTAAAGGGCTGATAGAAGAACAGCAGGCATATAAGGATTTGGTTAACCTTCAGCACGTTGAACTAGAAAAGGAATTAAAGAAGAAGATAGGGTATATAGAAGATAGAATAGGGATTATTATAGAAAGTGTAGAATATCAGACACCGGATGAGGATGAAACTAATCGTGTAGTTCTTCAGCCGGTGGTATCCTGGCCATCTCCTATTGCAAGATTAGAATCAGATCTGGAGAATGGTGATAAGATAATTGTTTATTATTATAGAAAAGGACATTCTCTTGACGTTGATGCTGATGTTCAGGCACGCAAAGCCCTGTTAACATACACTGCCTTATATCTGGAGGCAGTAGATAACGACTTAGCGCAGACATACCCGCAGAGATTAAAAGCCATCGAGGAGATTATTAAGAAGATGGATAATGCAGAAGGCGCTATTGGTAATGAATTAGAAGGGTTCAAGGAGCAAGCAGCAGAAGCGAAGAAATCGCTTGATGAGGCAGTTAAGATTAATTCTATGTCTGATAAGGAGCTTAAGGATTTAGTTAAGAAAGCCGAGAAAAGGGTTGAGGGATTAAAGGCAAAAATTAGAGAGTTATTGCAAAAAGCCGGGGATGTGCCAATACTAAGTAACTTAGAACAAGAGCTTAATGGGTTAGAGCAGCAGCATGAGGCATATAAGCAATGGAGGCAGGAATTAGATGTAGAGATTGCCTGGTTACAAGAACAAGAGATAGAGAAAGAGGGATGGCAACAGGGAGTTAGCAATACTTATGGCGATAGAAACAAAGCGGCAGATATAAGAATTCAGGAATTAGAGCAAAGGAAGCAACGATTAGAGCAGGAAAGGCAAGAAACAGAGGAAGAACTAGAACGGCTTAATGATATTTTTTCACGGCCAGAATCCGAGCAGAGGATACTAAAGGGAAGAATTATTGAATTGAAGCAGGAATTACATCAGTTAAAACATGATACTTATAATCTTAGAGGGGAAAGTAGCAAGGTGATGCAGTAACAAAGAAAACTTCATAAGGTATATGGCGGGTGATGGGAGTTGGTTTTGAGGGTGAAATCTTGTCGATGTGGGCTTAAGAAAGCGGTAAATCAGAAGGAAAGAGAAGCGGCGGAAATAAATTTAGAACAGGCAGAAAACAACCTCTGGGATTTTGATAGAGTTGAGAAAGAGCGGTTAGACTATAATCAAAGGGAAGGCGAATTAGAGCAGGAAATTACGCAGATAGAAGAAGCGTTGCACGACGCAAGAGAAGAGCTCGACACACTTATCAACGAGTCTAATCCAGAGTATAGAGAGCGAATAGCATTAGAAATTGAACAGGCCGAAGAAAGTTATAATGAAATAGAGGCACAGATTGAAGAGTTGGACAGCCGAATTTCCTGGTTTGATAATCAGAAACAACCAGACGCAGAGTTCTTGGAAGGAGAAAATAATAGATATGCCGCTGAGCGCGTTGAGATAAAACAAGCCTATGAGGTTATCTCCGAAGCCATTAAGCTAAGCGAGGAGTTAGAGAAGGCAACTGAAGAATTAACACAGGCAACGGAGAATTTTGGCGAACCGGCAAAGAAAAGGCAGGAACAAGCAGCTAAGCAGGCAAAAATAGAGGTAGAAGAGACAAAAGAAAGAATAAGCCAGCAGACATTAGAAGATGAATTTGCTGAAACAAAAGCCGGCCTGATAAGATTTAAGCAGCGCTTAGAGGCAAATGGTGGGTTAGATGATAGAGCAAGAGGGATGTACTTAGACTCTAATGGTTTTTCCCGTTATAAAGATATGCTTAACTGGGCGAGCG
>JAUXFU010000037.1 GCA_030622705.1 Candidatus Omnitrophota bacterium
TATGCTTGAGAACAACATCCCTCATAATCTCAGCTTTATTTACGCAGAAGACGGGACAACCAGGGAATTAATCTATCCTAAGGAGGAATGGATAATAACCGACTTCCCGCCTGTTGAAACAGGCATAGGCATTGGGGCAATGGATGCATCCGGATACCTGATGATTAATGAGCAGAAGGCATTCAATCTTATGAAGCAGAATCCAAAGCAGACAGCAGAGACCTATGCTAAGGCATTAAGAGAAAAGGCCTCAAATCACCTCTGGAGGTCACCGTTGGATGAGGTTGAAGAAAAAGAGGATAAAACTCAAACAGATTCGGTTCCTGCCACATTTCAGGCTGACGGTGAGAGAGAAAGAGAAAAAGAATCTTTCTGTGATGTGATGGGGATGGTTAAGGATGTTCGAGAGCTTCTAAAATTTACTGGAGGAAATTTTGATACTGCAAAAGAAAGATTCAGGGAATTTATGTTATCTATAAATGATCTTGATGAGAGTCAACTTGCCGACAATGGTAAAAGGATTATAAATGATACCGTTGAACATACATTTAGAATGCTTGAGAATACAGAGAGACTTAACAGTAACAAGGTTCACTTTAGTAAAAATAAAGAAACATGGGTTGGTTTTGGGAGATTATCAATGTCTATGAATGAAGAAGAGACAGAAAAGAATCTTGATAGAATAAAAAAGTTATTGAAAGGAGAAGAAGCAATTGTTATAGCTGTCACAATACTTTTTCATGATATTGGTAAGTATAAGGAATATCAAGGGATGGGTTCACATGAAGAGCAGAGTTTTAACCTTTTGAAAGAATATCAGATTCTGGAATCTTTTAGTTTATTATTAGAAGAAGAAAAGCAGTTTATCTCGTTGTGGATAAAATATCATTTATTGTATGGATTAATATTCACCGGGGAATGGTCAATGCTTAAACTCATAGAGATTTTAGAAGTAAGCGAAGTGAAAAGGTTATTAGTTTCGGAAGAGGATGATAGCAGGTTCGATAAGCAAAAACTACTGAGATTCATTGCCGGTCTAATTATCATTTCACTCATTGATCTCTCTGGTTATGGAGCCGCAGGTTATTTAACAAACACAAAGGTAAACGACTCATTTGCTAATTTAGAGATGATTGAGAAGGTTTTTGAAAATAGCGAAGGGAAAATTGATAATATCTTGAAAGCATTAGGAAAGACAGGACAAGATGACGTTATAAAGAGACTTGCACATATAACAATGATATCCGATACAAATCTTGACCGCTACGGAATAGAGTTTTATCAATCTAAGGTACAAGATACAGTGAGAGAATTAGGCACCAAGGGCATTATAAAACAAGATGAATGGCAGGAACTTTCAACTTGTATCAATCGTATACAGATACGCCATGCGGTATACACGTTGAACGCTATCGCTTGGTTACTTAAAGCTGAAGAAATAGAAAGGGAAGGACAGCAAGAGGAATTGCTAAACAGAGCAAAAGATATAAAGGAAAGCTATGAAATAAACGCAAATTTCTTTAAAGCGCTTATTTATATAATGGCAAAAGCAGCGGATAAATTTAATGATAAAAGTGAACTCATTGATTTGGAATTTCTTGGGCCCAATGGCGAACCTTTAGATAAGTCCGTGAATATTAGTGAAATAAGATTGGATTTTAATCAGGTGATATCACAGGCTTGCGGTTTAGGTGAGTTTAATGATAAATTTTACTTTATAAATGAGAACAATGAGAAAATACGAAACAGCCCGGCTATTTATAAAAAAGGTAATAATACATTAATTGTGGAGTTCATTGAAATTCATACCATGGATGGCATTGAAGAAGAAGAGGATAAAACTCAAACAGATTCGGTTCCTGCTTTGGAGATAGGCAGCCTGATAGCTGTGGTTACTATTTTACAAGAAGCAGTAACCAGTAATCTTAATCTATTGCAGGCAGCCGCAGACCTTATTATGAATCTGCATAGCTTAGAGTTTATTAGCCTGGGGTTAATAGTCGTATGGGTGGTGGGGATGGTTAAGTTGGATTTCCTTCAGGATTCAGTTAAAAATATCTTCAGGCAATATGGAGTAGATATCCCAGCTAAAGTTAGTTTAGGTGAATTTGTTAGATTGACAAAAGGAATCAAAGAAGAGAAAATTATGGAACAATCTGGTTTAGTAAGGGAGCCTTCTGGAGAAGTTATTGATTTAACCAATTTCGGCATAGGCCCAAATGCAATAACTCGGGAGGTAACTGTGGCTGACTCCCTGGGACTCCATGCTAAAAATACTATACAGATTGTAAATTTAATAAATAAAATAACTGACACAAAAGTTATATTCAGAAAAGGGAGTAAGATTGCTGAAGGAAATGTCAGAAGTGAATTAATTAGATTGGGTGTTGGAGCAGGGGAAACGATAGAAATAATTGCAGAGGGTAAAGAGGCAGAAGAGACACTGGAAAACTTAGCGAGACTTCTTGAAACCGAACTGCCTCTTGAACGGGAGATTCCTGCTAAAAAGGTAACAGTTGCAGCTAAGAAACAACCTTCAGTTATAATCGGAACACCAGCTTGGCGTGGTAAAGCTAGTGCAAGAGTAGTTGTGGCAAAGAAGGTAAGTGATTTACCAGAAAGCGATGAATCATCTTATATTCTGGTATGCCTCACTGGAAACAAGACTCAATCAGAGATATTCCTGGGAGCATTAGATAGAGGAAACATTGTTGGTTTAGTTATTGTTATCGGTGAAAAAATTTGCCATCTCGCAAAATTAGCAAGAGAGGCAGATATTCCTTGTGTAGCAGGTGTTGAAGAAAAACAAATGAGATTCTTAAAAAATGGGATAAATGCATTATTAGATGCAACCCAGGGTCAAATAACTTTAGTTGATGTAGAGGATAAAGCCTCCGCCCGCACCCGTCCAGGCAAAGCCACGCCTACGCAAAGAGAGATAGCTCAGGCATTTAGGGGAATAAAACTCTCTGAGCTTGATGTAGTAGATAATGTATTTATAAACTCAGCAGTCAAGGCCTTAGATACAATCGAAGAGTATAAGATAGCAAGATTTTTACAGGAGTTATCCTCTAAACAACATGTCCGTGCGCCACCGCAGGAGTTATTAGACAACAATCCTGCTTTAAAAGATATCTTTGAGCGGGTCTTTGGTTTAGTTTATCTTGATAAAGACGGCCAGCTCTGGATAGTTATAGCCCCTGATATCTTAAAAGCAACCCATCCCGAATTTATTCCTACCTTTATCCACGAGTCAGTTGAGGCATTCTTAAGAACCCAAGGATTAAGTATAGAAGAGGCGTATAGAGAAGCAGAGATAGCTGAGTTTGCAGCTCAATCCATTCTTACATGGTCACTACGTTCACCGATGGAGCGAGATGACGAAGAAATGAATGGTCTACCTTATATATCCAATCCAGATGTCGAATTCCATTCTTTTGCTATTCTTCTCTTTGCCCTTTTCTTTGCTCTATCTCTCGATATTTTCTTTGATTTGGGTACGGTTGTAGGTATTTTTAACGAGTTTACCTGCGATAGGGCTGGCATTGCTTGTGGTTTCTCTGGGGATGGTGAAGGCTGATACAAACATACAGCGTCGAGAGATGAATATACTTGTTCTTCCCAAGTTGCTGCCGAGAGCCGACGTAATAGGGGGGCCTATCCTTATTTATCACAGAATTAAGAATCTTTCAGCCATGGGACATAAAATAACCCTGATTGCCCCGGTTTACGATGAAAAGGACAGGAAGGATAAGAGCCTTGAGTCTTTCTGCGAAGAGATTATTCCTATTGAATCGAGTGGGAAAAGAAGCGATGAAGAAATAGAGCGACTTTACAAGAAATTGAATAGACCAAAGATGTTTCTTACAGGAGACGGTGGATACAATGAAGGGATTGAACAGGCGTTACTGTCAACACTCAGAGAGGGGGGTAAGGATAACAAGCCTTTTGATGCCGTGATTGCGGAATACTCAATGATGGGACAGTACTTGGAGGCAAATCGTAATAAAATTCCCAAGGATACATTGAGAATTATTTCGGTTCATGAATGCTATACAAAGGCATTTGAACTGAGGGCGGAAAAAGGAGAAGATATAAGCGAGGAAACCATAAGAGAATTGTCCAATTATGAATTCAAGATGTATGCTTCGGCTGATAGGATTTTAACCTTAACCAGAGAAGATGGTAAATTTATCGTGGGATATGTGCCCAAGCTTAAGCTAAAGGAAAAAATCAGAGTGGTGCCGCATGGGGTGGATACAGATTTTTACAGCCCGAGGAAGTATAGATTTTGGAAAAAGAGAACAAAAAACATTCTATATCTGGGGAATTTCCAGCATTACCCAAATGTTGATGCAGTGAAAAATTTTATCTATAAGTGCTGGGATAAGGTTTTAGAAGATGTCCCTGATGCAAAATTTTATGCAATCGGATTCAATCCTTCCCCAGAATTGCTTAAATTGAGAAGAAACAACGTGATTATACAGCCGGTATTAGGCACGAGGAACATCCGTCGATGCTATTGGAAAAGTGATATTCTTGTAGCTCCCATTGAACTGGGCACGGGCTTCAGGGGGAAACTGTTGGAAGCTATGGCTTGCGGGGTGCCGGTTGTTGCCACAAATTTGGCTACCTTTGGAATAGACCCTATACATAGAAGGAATATGTTCGTCACAGATGACTACAAAGCCTTCTCCAAATATGTGGTTAATCTCTTGAAAGATAAGGAATTGAGAAAGCGGATTTCCCGCCATGCACTTGTGCGTGCAAGGGAGTTCGACCACAAAAATGCCGCTAGGAAATTAGAGAAGGTTATAAGCGAAGCAAGAAGAACATCAGAAGTAGGCGACCCGGCCTCTGCCAGAGAAGGCTATAGCAAAAAAGAGGTTATTGCTGAATATAGTTTAATAATGAAGGCAGGGTTTAAAAACTGGGGTAAGGAGGTAACCCTAAGCACCCCCTGGCTGCAGCAGGCCTTAACCTTCTTTAAAGCAACAGGAAGAGACGAGGCAGCGGGTTACTTAGAGGATATTGTAAGAAGAGGCTTAATCAGAGCAGGACCAGCAGAGAGCTTCTTTGGCGCTAATTACCAGGGCTGTATCTTTATCGCTACAAACAACAATCCCAACCCCGCTGCAAAGCTCATCCACGAGCTGAATGCTCTACTCAATCCATTTGCTTCTCACCAAGACAATGAGGCAATAGAAAGAGAATTCATAGATTGGCAGGTTGTTCAATTCACAAATCAGGCTATTCAGTCTGCCCTTGCTGCCCTGCGTTCAGATGAAAGACTAAGGGCTAAAGGTATAATTAAACAAGCAGCAAAACAATATCCCATCTTTACTCATGTTTGGTTAAAAAAGGCATTATCCGTTATTTCTAAGGCCGCCACTTTTTCTTTCCGACCGTGGCCGGTTAGGAAGATTTTATCCGTGGCGGCTATTATTATTGGTTTTGGCTTGGGCCTTGCCGGGATTGGCTTGCTGGAAGTAACTACCCTAGCCTTATCAGCCAGCGCATTGACAGGCTCTTTGATGCTGTTTATGGGGTTGGGGATGGTGAAAGCTCCGAATTTGGCAATAGGAGGTACTGTTTCCGATGTTAGTCTAGAGGAAATCTCTGCCTTGAGCACTCTTAAAGCTCGCGCCAGAGCAGGAGCAGAAGGATTGTTGCAGAAAAGCGTATCAGCAGAGAAAAAGGAAGAGATACTTAATACCATTGAGCAATATTGGGAAGAAGAAAGGCCACGGGAATGGTGGCAGGATAGTACTGCTAAAAAAGAGGGAGTTAGGATAGACAGATATTTAAAGAGGATAGAGTTAGAAGATGGATTGAAATCTCAACTAAGGGGTATCGTTCTGTATTACCATGATTTAGTAAAGCCCTTAGCTTGGGCAAAAGGCGAAAGGGCAGATATGGTAGTAACTCTATGCGTAAAAGGAGGAGAGAATGAAAACAGAACGATTCCCGGAGTGATAAAAACAATAGGAGCAGGGATACAACGCTATTATCCGGAGAAGAAGGCGATAGTCCTGGCAGCAATAGGGTCCTACGATTCTAATGAGAATAAGGGGCAGGCTTTGAAGATAGCACAAGAAACAATAGAAGAAATAAAGAGTGGTGATATTGACGGATATGCCTTTGCTACGGTGAATACAGGAAAGGGATGGGTAATGGCAATGGCATTGAGGATAATAGAGGAGCTAAAGGCGCCGTTTATATTCTTAGATGCCGACTTAAGGCAAAATCGGGTATATGAACAGGGTGGAGAAACATATTTCAGGCTCTCGGCGCCCTGGACAGATGATGCAAAGGAAGGAGAAAAGATAATAGGCCTACAGCCGAGCAGTATCAAGTGGTTATTTGAAGCGATATTGAAGGGGAAGGATTATGTAATGTCATCTTATTTGCGGGATCCCTGCGGGGGGACAATAACCAATAGCAAATTGCCCTTGATGATTGCAATATTTGGTTTAGGTATAAGGCAGCCTATTGGAGGAGAATTTGCCGGCTCGTGTCGATTCGCAAAAATATTGAATGAGTTTTTAGCTAAGCCGGAAGTAGTAACCTCAGAGGCAATGGAATATGGTATAGATGTGAACATAACTGTTCAAGCGGCCGTCAATGACTTAGAAGTAGGAGAGGCATTTAATACCGCGAAGATTCATAATCCCAGTGGGGGTAAATTAGGGGAAATGTATAAGAAGGGAGGAATGTATTCAGAAGTAACCCGGGAGCTTTTTACGCGAATAATTGATTATTCAAAATGGTGGTTAGAACTTAGCCAAGAGCAAATAGAGAAGATGAAGAAGTTAGGGTATAGCGGGGGAGTAGAATTTAATGATTTCGGCATGGATAATTATCATCAGATGTATAAAGTGATATCAGAACCCGAACCCTTTGATTATGAAGAAGCCTTAAAGGAGTTTAGTGAGGTGTTGGAAAGGAGAGAGCCCTATAATTACCAGCAGGAATATCGAAGATTATTTATGAGGCAGCAGGGCAATCTTAAGCGGACAGATAAAGAAGAGGGGAGTTTATATGAAGAGATAGAGGAATTAGTGCAGGTAGCTAAGGAGAAAGAACACTGGAATGACTTTTATCTACGACCGGAATTGTGGGCAAAGATATGCTATAGTGTTTTACTTTTTTATGCTTTAGCTAAGGATGAAGAGGAGAAAGAAAGAATAGTTGAGTTATTAAAACCCCTGTATTACGCGGAATCCAGTTCAATCGCGCTGCATTATTTGAGAGGTTTCTCAGGAGATGAATTATCTTCTCTTAAGAAATTCTATAAAGATTTGATTAAAACAACGAGATCAAACCTGGATAGAGTAAATAGCAATCAAGAGGTAAGACCACTTGTGTTAAATGTCTCTTTTGGCAAATTAAGAAAAACACTACTAGAGGCAGAAGACTTTCTTTATGCTCA
>JAUXFU010000057.1 GCA_030622705.1 Candidatus Omnitrophota bacterium
AACTCTTCGTCACTTTCTGTAATAGGAGCTTCCTGGGAAGTGGTGCCGACGAAAAGGAAGCCATGGGTACCCTCTTTTGGCAGAATGGGAGAGATACAAAAGGTTGCTACTTTGAATATCGTTTTTATCTCTTTAGAAGACAAAAAGTTATCCCCAGCGTTTCTCAGAGAGAGAGTGTTTTCGCCTTCGATTAGTTTGAGGAAAATCTCATGGTTAGATTCAATTTTAAGTCTAATATCATCTAGTTCTTTTTTGTTGTATCCAATTGTCAAATATTGCAAGAATTTTTTCTCTTTCTCCTGCCAGATGAGGCCAAGCGCCTTTTGTATTCCTAGTTGTTCAATATGTTCTGGCTTAATCTGTTTAAATATTTCCTTTTCATCTAAGGTTGACGCAAACGCGCGCGAGAGTCTCTGCAGGGTATAAAGCTCAGAAATCTTTTTATCTAATTCCTCCTGAATTTTATTTAATTCAAGGTCAGTGCGCACGATTAACTTTGCCTGTTCATCTAGCTGGTCTAAAGAGTTCTGTAGATACCTGATACTTAAGCGGAGTCGTTTGATTTCCTCTGATTTAACTATAGCGAGAAAAGTTAACAAGGATATTATTAGCGTCAAAATAAAGCCTAAGAAATAGGAGAGAAAAGCCGAATTTGAAATCATTTTTAATTCATCGCCAGGATGGTGATGGTTTGATTATGACAGTAAGTTTGCCCTGTAAAGCCGGTTGCTTTTAAGGGTGCCTGTTCTCCGTAAGTGCATAGGCCGATAATTGGCGTCTTCGGAAAGTTAGATTTTATAATTTCTATCTCCCGGGTAATTTGTCTTCCCAGAAGATATAATCGCGATAAAGAATTAAATACGAATATTATACTTGCAGGCGCCTGCGCGGGGAATGTCTGTGTTTCCAGGGACTGTTTTGCTTGTCTGGCGGCTTCTTCGGTAGCGGCAAGGCAGGATTCCTTAGTACCAACCATCAATCTTATATGATTGTTCATAGGTACATCGCCCCGGCAGATTAGCGAGCCATCATCGCGTATGGAGAGGATATTTCTTAAAAGGTATTCTTCTTCGCCGGAAATATTCATTCCAATCGGGTACAGGCGCGATATGCGGCTTAAATCTTTTTCTAATGAAGGAATATCCTTAGCAAGATAATCCTGATATAAAGATACGGCAGGTTTTTGTTCAATTTCTTCAATCACAAAATTGTCTGAGGAAGTGACCTGATGGGCTTTTCCGATAGGCTTCCAGCCATGTTTAACGCCTAAGCCAAAATTAATTTTGCCTGTCCAGAGTAAGCCCACAACAGACTCGGTTAATACCTCTTGGTTAAAGTATTGATAGGTTTTGTTTGAATAAATATTATCAGAGGCACAAGTTGCCCCAATTATCGGAAAACTACGGCCTAACCTTTGCTGGATGCCCTTTAAAAGCGAAAGATTGTCAATGATCATCCCGTCAGAGAAAAGCAGGCAAAAGCGCCGGTGGGCATCTTGCGTGCCAAATAATAATTGTTTACCTAAGATGTTGCCGCTGGCGCCAAGGTCGGTTAACACCCCCCTTGCTGAGGCAGTTTTAAAATAAGCCTCTTTTGTGCTAATCAGGGTTATTGCCACAGCGTGGTTAAAAATTCCGGTTTGAGTTAGAATTGTATTGCTTGTTGCTCCGAGTAAAGGGATATTTGCTCCAATGAGATTACTAACCGTCTCCAGTAAGTAAGGCAGGGCAAACTCAGGAGTAGTAAAAATGATGGCTAATGATATTGGGTTTTGTCTTAAATCTGTTTTTGCCTGAAGGACTGCTTCGGGAACTGCTATTTTATAATTTTTGTTACGGCTTACGCCGACACCGGCATATATGGGCATAATTAACGTGGATTATCGCGGATTTCCTTGGACGCGGATTACCGCTGATGTCCTTATATAGATTCTATTAAGGTTCAATAAATTGGGTTTAATAAATTAGTTGACCTCACAGCTTTTTATATTAAAATATAACTACTACTCTTTGGCCCCATCGTCTAGCCTGGTTTAGGATAAATGGTTCTCAGCCATTAGACACGAGTTCGAATCTCGTTGGGGCTATTATTTTTATTACGGTTCTCCCGCCACAATCATTTAAATTACAAGTGGCGGGATCCCGCTTCCTCAGTAAATCTACCCAAGCGGGAAAATCCGGTTGGGCTATTTTAAACGCGGATTTCCGCGGATTTCCATGGAACGGCCATCCGCGTCTTAAAAGCTTATTTCTTCAATCGCGTTAATTTGCACTGTGGCTTCATCCGTTAGCTCTCCCCGGCTTTCAATTACTACTAAGTCATTTTCCTCTAAGCCATCGGTAATTTGCGCATAATCGTTGGTTATATGGCCTGTGTTTACCCGGGACAGCCTAACTGTGCCGGTTTGGATCTCTTCTTCATTTGTAATTAAGGTTTGTGCCGGAATAACTGGAGCTATCATTATTTCTTCGCCGGTAGGAGTCAGGCATACGGAGGGAATTAATAGGACATCCTTTAATTCAATAATTGAGATTTCGGCACGGCAGAACATCCCGGGAAGAAGAAGTTCTTTTGGGTTGTTAACCTTTATCTTAGTAGTCAGTGTCCGGCTTCTACCTCCAACTACCGGAAAGATGTTGTCAATGATGCCCTCAAAGGTAATGTTGGGATGGGCATCAACAAAAACCTTAGCTTTCTGGCCCAGTTTTAGTTTATTGATATCTCTCTCAACAATCCCTACTTCAATGAAGACGCTGCTTATCTTCAGGAGAGAGGCGATAGGGTCTTGCGGCGTAACAAATTCGCCTTCTTCAGCTTCGCGGGGCCCCAGGACCCCATCAATTCCCGAGTAGAGATTGGTTTTTTCCAATTCATTCTCAGATAGCGCTGTTTCGGATTTCATTGTTGCCAGCTCGAATTTGGCACTTTCGCATTCTAATGCAATTTCTTCCAGCCTGGATTTGATAATTGCCCCGGCCTGATAGAGATTTTCGTGAACCTCCAGTTTTTTCAGACTGGCCTGATAGCTGGCAAGGCCAGAGGCAAGTTTATTTTGTGTATATTCTAATTTGAGTTGGCTGTCTTTTGGATCGAGACAGGCAATAAGTTCGCCTTTTTTTATTCTCTCTCCCTCGTCAAAAAAGATAGTTTTTATAACCCCGTTAATTTCAAATCTAAGCTCAATTTCCTTTTCGCCCTTAACCGTTCCCATTACCGGCAGGACGTCAGAGAAGTCTGTGCGCGTTACCCTGAATGTTCTTACCAGGACAGGACGGGTTTTTGCTTCCTCGGCCATCTTTTCCATCAGCATCTTAGGGGATTGTGGTTCTTGCGAAACAGGCTTTTTAATAAGGGGGCTCTCTTTAGACAGCTTAAGCGTTGTTTGTATAATCCCCCAGCCGAGGAAAATTATCCACAGCGAAACGAATGCAATAATAATTATCCGCGATTTCTTAAGTTCCATAGTTCCTCCTGGTATAATCTTAAAGTTATATTTGTAATCATCATTTAAGTTTCTTAGGGTGTCTTATTCTTAAATCCTCAAATATAAGATAAACGCTCGGAATAACAAATAAAGTCAGAATTGTTGACATGCTTAGTCCTCCGATGACGGTAATAGCCAAAGGCGACCAGAGGCTGGAAGATTCGCTTTTATCCAACGCCATTGGCAGGAAGCCGAATATGGTAGTTAGGGAAGTTATGAGTATTGGCCTGAGCCTATCGCAAGATGCCGTGATTGCTACTTGACGCGCTTGGGTTTTATCAGCATAAAGAGTGCCGCCGGTGCGCTTTAAATAATTAATCCGGTCAATCAATATAATCGCGTTATTAACTACTATGCCGCCTAACATGATTGCGCCAAACATAACACCCATACCTATCGGCTTATTAGTTATGCGCAGGGCAATTATTGCCCCCATTGCCGCTAAAGGCACGGTAAGTAATATAATAAATGGTTGCTTAAACGATTCAAACAGGCTCGCAAGAATCATATACACAAGGGCTAAGCTTAAAATAAGCGCAGAGCCGAATTCTGCCTGGTTCCGGATCATCTTATCATAATTACCGCCAATTTGCCAAAAATAATCTTTAGGCAGCTTTAAATCCAAAAGCGCTGTTTTTACTTGTTTTGCGGCACTGCCCAATGAGGTACCTCCGGTATTAGCGCTGACCTGAATCATGCGCGATTTGTTTTTTCTCCAAATTTCACTTGGCCCCACCTCAAAATTAAAGTCAGCAAGCTGATTGAGGTAAATTTGTTCATTGTCAGGGGTAAGCATACTGATTCGGCGCAGGTCCTCAAACGTCCGGCGGAATCCTTCTTTCAGGCGTACAATTGTTTCGATTTCTTTCGCCGCACGTTTTTCCCCAGGGGTGAGTGTAGTTAATGTGCTGTAGTCGCTTGTTTTTTTTTGTATGGTTTGCGGAGAGAAACCGGGATGGTGCTGTGTACTAAGGGTTTCTTTCTTAAGCCGCAGCAGCGCTCCGGTTGTTCCCCGGTAGCGCGTGGCAACCAGGCCGCGCATTTGTGTATGTAAGCTAAGAGCAATACCTTCTACGCTTAAGCCAAAAAGGGCAGCCTGTCTTTTATTAATGCTTAAGTGCATCTCCGGCCGGCCTTCACGCATCCTGATTTTGACATCAGAAAATTTGGGGATAGGCTGTATCTTTTGCGCTATCTGAATTGCCATGGCCTTTAGTATTTCGTAATCATAGCCGTATAACTCAAGCAGGATTTCTTTTGTGCCTACCTCTTCGGGCTCTTCATAATAGATAAACGCCGGCTCAATCTTGTCTGTCAGGGGCCTTAGTTTTGCAATTACCTCAGCTGTTGAGAGCTTACGTTTATTTAAGGGCAGAAGTTCCACATATACCTTGCTTGACCAGGGCTCAATTTTGGCTGTAACGGTTTTGACCTGCGGCAGCTGAGAGATGATGTGTTCTACCCTGGCAACAACCTCGTTAGAAACGTCTAATCTTACTCCCGTAGGCATCTCAACAAATACAGTAAATTTATTTTGTTCAGCTACTCCAATGAATTCTTTTTCTAAGTGCTGTGATTCCTGAAGCAGGCGCACAAAGGCAAACAGGACGAGAATGATAAACAGATAACGCAGGCTCAGGCAATTAGCGAGAGTACTTTTATAAAAACGCATAATTTTCCCCTCGGGCTCCTGCGTCTGTGGAGGGGTTACTGCGGGGGCTTCTCCACCGGCGTTATTCTGCGCGGGGTGTCTGAATTTTAACCTCGCGGCTAACATCGGCACAAACATTAATGCGATTAGCAGAGACGCCAGGAGCGAAAAGGTAATTGTCAGGGCAATACTGCTGTAGAGCATCCTAATTTCGGGATTAATAAAGATTAAAGGCAGAAAGATAACCATGGTAGTAATGGTTGAGGCGACGATTGCCAGAATGATTTCGTTTGCGCCGGCAGTCGCCAGGTTCTTTGTTTCTTCGGGAGAAGGCGTAGAGTTTAAGAATTGCCTTGATCGTAGGAATTCCCGTCTTTTCTTAAGGATATTTTCTAAGACGACAATGGAATTATCCAGCAGCATCCCGATACCCAGAGCAAGGCCGGTTAGGGTCATTACATTCAGCGTAAGTTTGCTAAAATACATTAAAAAAAAGGTAAACAGCACAGAGATGGGGATGGTAGCGGTAATAATAAGAACCTGGCGGGAGTTTCTCAAGAAAAGCAGAAGCACTATGGTTGCCAGAATCGCCCCAAATCCCAAAGAGCGCTCGACCTGGTTAACTGCCTTCTGGATGTGTTCAGCCTGATTAAAGGTAGGAGTAATCTTTATGTCTTTTTCCAGGATTTCTTCTCTTAGAATCTTTATCTCTTTATTAATCAGCCGGGATATCTTGATGGTGTTACCGGTAGATTCCTTTTGAATATAAATGGAGACAACAGGTTGGGCATTTACCCGGGCAAAGGCAGTCGGATCCAAATATGAGTCATGAACTTTAGCGATATCCTTAAGCCGGACTACCGAACCTTGTTTGGTAGTGGCAACTGCTAAGTTTTCAATCTCGCTGAGGGATTTGAATTCTCC
>JAUXFU010000149.1 GCA_030622705.1 Candidatus Omnitrophota bacterium
CCCGCACGAAATTTTTTGCCGTCTTTTTGGACCCCGCCCCTTCTGTAAGATAATGTAGGATTTAAGTAAGAAGGGGCGGGGCCCTAAAAAGACGGCAAAAAATTTCGTGCGGGAAATAAGTTCCCGGAGCATAAACTTTGTTAGTTCTATATTAAAACCTGAATCTTGTGTAAAGTTTCAAAGGATGCAACTCCCAATTATCTAAAAGAAGTAATCTCGTTTTTGATCAAATCCCGGTATGTTTCCCTTTTTCTTATCAAATACGCCTTATCCTTAACTACCATAACCTCGGCAGCACGCAATCTCGAATTATAATTACTCGACATACTAAACCCGTAAGCGCCCGTGCCCATTATCGCAAGATAATCCGATTGCTTGAGTTTACGCAGGCTCCTGCCTTTAGCAAAAAAATCCGAGCTCTCGCATATAGGGCCTACCACATCGTATTGCGTATTGCGTCGTGCGTCGTGCGTCGTACGCAAAGGCAGAATCTGATGGTATGCATTATAAAGCGCCGGACGAATTAGATCGTTCATTGCTCCGTCAACAATAGCGAATTTTTTCTTTGCGGTCTTTTTAACATATAAAACCTTAACCACAAGAGCTCCCGCGTTACCGACAACGAATCTGCCCGGCTCAAGGATTATTTTCAACCCCGTTGACTTCAAGACAGACAAAATTCCTTCGGCAAAATCAACTGCCGTCCGCGCCACTTCTCTATCATAGATTATGCCCAGTCCCCCGCCAATATTAAAATATTTTAAATTTATGTTTTCCTTTTTTAACCGGTTTAAAAATTGCCTAACTTTGTTTATCGCTTCGATAAACGGCCGGATTTCGGTAATCTGTGAACCAATGTGAATATGTAGTCCGGAAATGTCCAGATTAGCAAAATCCCCGCGAGACAGCAGAATATCATAAGCGGTTTTGAAATCTATGCCGAATTTGTTTGTAATCTTGCCCGTAGTAATAAATTTGTGAGTTGCCGGAGAAATATCAGGGTTTATCCGGATTGCCACCCTCAGGGTCTTATTAGCTAACCCGGCAATACGGTTGATATTCTCTAATTCCGGGAGGGACTCAACGTTAAAAAAAAGAATTCCCGCTTTAATTGCCGCCTTGATTTCTTCGTCCGTCTTGCCAACCGAGGCATAAACAATCTTGTGCCCGGGACAGCCCGCCTTAAGCGCCAGGAATAGCTCGCCCCCGGAAACAATATCCAGCCCCGCGCCCTTTTTAACCAGCGAATTAAGAATAGATAAATTGGAATTTGCCTTTACCGAAAAACAGATAAGTGGCTTGACAGCCCTGAATGCCTTTTTTAATTTAAGATAATGCCCAACAAGAGTCTTGTAACTGTAGATGTAAAGCGGTGTGCCGAATTGACGAGCAATCTGTTCTATTCTTATATTTTCACAATAAAGCTGAATGCCCTTGTATTTAAATTCGTGCATCTGAATTATTTCTTAAAATGTTATTTTTAGTAAGTTTTCCTGAGAAAGATCTCTTCGAGCTCACCGCATGATTTGAATTCATTATCTTTTTAATAACATCTACACTTAAGGCAGGATGAAAATCTTTTAGCTTATCAGTGCCTATTTGATCAATTTCTTTTGCCTTACCCTTACCAACGGCATAACTTACTAACCTGCCTACGATATCATGCGCCTGCTTAAAAGGCACTCTGTGTTTTCTCATTAACCAGTCGGCTAACTCCGTAGCATATAAGGCCTTGTCTTTTAGAGCCTGCCGAACCACCTGACTGTTTAATTCTGCTGTTTTTAGAAGCTTAACCATAATCTTTAATTCATCTTTGATTGTTTCCACGCAAGAAAATAACGGCTCTTTATCAAGCTGCATGTCTCTATTATAGGTTAAAGGTAATCCTTTCATTGTAGTCAAAACAGAAATCAAGCCGCCATAGATTCTGCCTGTATAGCCTCTTACTAATTCCAGGAAATCGGGATTCTTCTTATGAGGCATTAAACTGCTCCCGGTGCAGAATTCCTCGGGCAAATCAACAAAATTGAATTCTTCCGTAGAGTATAAAATAAAATCTTCAGCCATTCTTGATAGGTGCATTTGAATAATTGACAGGATGCTTAAAAATTCGATAATAAAATCCCTGTCGCTGACATTATCCAGGGTATTTTTTGTTAATTTCACCTTATCTGCAGGAGCCAGTTTCATCTTTGAAAATTCAGCTATCGCGTTATCGTAATCCCTTCTTTTCAGGGAGCTGCCTGCTAAAGCGCCGGCGCCTATATACGCGAATAGATTATCGTAAAATCTTTTCATCCTCCCGGCATCTCTTTTAAACATTTCGCAAAAAGCCAACAAATAATCCGTAAAGGAAATTACCTGAGCTCTTTGCGTATGGGTATAGCCTATAACAGGCTGTTCCTTATACTTCATGGCAAAAAACAATAAACTGCCGCGTAAGCTAAATAACATCTTTTCAATCTCTAAGGCCTGTTTAAAACAATACCATTTTTCGCCAAAGGCAATCTGGTCATTTCTCGATCTTAAACTATGAAGCTTCATCGCTACCTTCCCCGCTCTTTGTTCCACCTTATTCTGTATATCCGTATGAATATCCTCGCAATTGAAATCAGGTTTGAATTTTCCCTCCCTTATCTCTTTCAAAATACCCAGAAGCGCGCAGCGCAGCTGCTTAGTCTCTTTTAAAGTCAATACCTTCGCGCCTGCGAGCGCGTTTATATGAATTATGGAGTGATAAATATCATATTCGGCTAATCTGTAATCATAGTGTATGGATTTCTGAAAAACATCAAAATCCTTATCTATCTGTTTCCTGAATCTCCCTCCCCACATCTTCTTTGACATAATCAACTCCTGATTATACTGTTATATTGTCTCAAGCAATATAGCAATATAGCAATATAGCAGTTTATTTTCGGTACGGCATCCCCCAGAGCTCGATAAAACCCCTAGCTAATTTCTGGTCAAACCGGTCGTCTTTACCATAGGTTGCCATTTCCCTTTTATAAAGCGAGTAGGATGACTTACG
>JAUXFU010000183.1 GCA_030622705.1 Candidatus Omnitrophota bacterium
ATGCTGGAGGCAATTGCTCTTGGCGCATACGATTACTACGTTAAGCCGATAAACCTTGATGAGATAAAGATAATCTTTAAACGGGCACATTATATTCAAAAATTAGAGCAGGAAAACGTAAATCTGGCTAAGGCATTATGCCAAAAACACGAATTTGACGAAATGATTGGTTCCTCTAATAAGATGCAGGATGTATTTAATCTTATCAGGAGGGTTTCTTCTACCGATGTTACGGTTTTAATAAATGGTGAAAGCGGTACGGGAAAGGAATTGGTAGCCGGAGCAATACATAATTTAAGCTCGCGCAAGGACAATCCTCTAATAGTTATAAACTGCGGCGCGATACCGGAAAACTTACTTGAGAGCGAACTATTTGGGCACGAAAAGGGCGCCTTCACTGATGCCTACAGTAAGAAGATTGGTAAGTTTCAGCAGGCTCAAAAAGGAACTATTTTTCTGGACGAAATAGGTGAACTTAGCTTATCGCTTCAGGTTAAGATATTAAGATTCCTGCAGGAAAGGGTAATTGAGAGGGTAGGAGGTAATGAATCAATAGAATTAGATGTGCGGATTATCGCGGCTACCAACAGCGATTTAAAGCAAAGGATGCAGCAAGGGAATTTTCGTGAGGATCTCTATTACCGCTTAAGTGTGGTAAATATCGCTTTGCCGCCTTTGAGGATACGCGAAGGCGATATAATACTTCTGGCGAACTTATATTTGCGCAGGTTTGCTTTAAAACATAACAAAAAGATAAAAGGGTTTACCAAGGAAGCGATAAACGCAATAAATGAGTATCTATGGCCGGGTAATGTGCGGGAATTGGAGAATAGGGTAAAACGGGCAGTTATTTTAAGCAGCTGTACTTTGATTACTTCCCGGGATTTAGGCCTGAGGGTAAGTAATGATCGCCCAAAGCTGTTAAAAGAGGCACGGGAGCAGCTGGAGATTAACTTTATTAAAGACGCGTTAAAAAAGTCTAAATATAATATTTCCCGTGCTGCCAGAAATATCGGTATAAGCAGGGTTTGTTTATATGATTTGATGAATAAATATGGGATTATAAAGGAGTAGTGCTCTGTAAAATTAATTGTTACTCTTTGTCATTCCCGCGAAAGCGGGAATCCAGAAGGTTTTTCTCTGGATTGCCCGATCAAGTCGGGCAATGACAATATAGGAAACACTATTAATAACTAATGTTACAGAGCAGTAGTTTTCTCTAAAAAACAGCTTTTCAAACTGTCCCTAATTAAGGTGCGGGGGCACTAAGGGCGCCCCTGAAATAGGGGTGCCTTTAGGGGCAGCGTAATTATAAAAGCCCAAGTTGCCGGAAAACGGTAAGCTTGGGTTTTTTTTTAAGAAGAATCCTTGAGAAAAATCAGGATTTCTGTTATTATAATGAACAGAGAGAGCGGGAATCCGCGTACTATTAATTTATTAACCGTTTTGAGGAACTAATCTGCGTGTATCCGCGGGAATCCGCGTACTATATGGAAAAAGTCGCAATATATAGAACAAATAATTTTATCAGGCTTATTCAGGCTAAAACGGACAAAAAGAAGCAGGAAACGCTTAAAGAATATAAACTGGATATTGCTTCTTTAAGAAAAGAGGAGATTCCGCTTAGCCTAAAGGCCTTTTTAAAACAGAATAGGATTGACTGCGAGAATCTATATTTGAGTATTCCCCGTAATCAGGTTAGCGTCAGATACCTTAATCTTCCCTCGGTTAACAGCAAAGAGATTAAAAAGATGATTGAGTATGAACTAAGCAATCTTTTTCCTTATAAGCCGCAGGAGTTAATTTTCGACGACGCGTTGATTGAAACTAAACCCGGCGGTTATTCCCGCGTGATGCTGGCCGCGGTTCAGGGAAAAGTCGTCAAAATCGAACTTGATTTGCTTAAACAGGCAGGATTAACCCCGGCTTCGATTGGAATAAGTACGATTTCCCTGTTTAATCAATCCTGCGGGGACAAGGGAAAACCGGATAACTGCCTATTGATAAACATAGAGGATAATCTTCTCGATATTCTTGTTGTGCACAAACAGAAGTTATGCTTTAGCCGCGGAGTAGACTTGAAACAGGAAAGGGATGAGCAAAGATTGATTAAAGAGGTCAGGGAGGTTTATGGTATTCAGGAGACCAAAGGCATCGCTCTTGAACGAATTATTTTGTGCGGCAGGGGGAGAGATTTAAACGGCCTTGCATTAAGCCTCCGGCGGGCGCTATCCTGCAGGGTAGAAACTAATGAAACTATTTGCGTTGGCGCAGGGTTACTTTTGAAAGACAGGCAAAATGCCTTGAATATAGGCCTTCTGCCGAAAACGCTTAAAATACAAAAAGACATAAACAGAAGGCGAAAATCAGTTTTA
>JAUXFU010000095.1 GCA_030622705.1 Candidatus Omnitrophota bacterium
ATGATTTAATCCTTTTAGCAACGATTTCGATGATCTTCTTTTGAATAGCTTCATTATCCACACCCCGGCTCATATTCCCTTGAGAAGGACGCATATTAATCATCGAATCAAATTCAAGAAAATCATCTCCTTTGATATCAGGATAAAAATTGATCCCCCAGAGACTTTTCTGCTGCGATCCGGCCTCAAGGAGCGCTGCCTCCAGATCAGAATGCAATTCAGCGTCTAATGCAATTATCTCTCTGTCAACATCAACAACAGCTTTAACCATATCACCAAACATATTGCCCGCCATTAATTTCAATTCATCTACTGTGAATATTTCTGATATGATTTTCATTTTTCATCCCCGTAAAAACTAACCTTTTCTTACCTTACATTATCGCTTTCCTGAGATTGAGTCTTTATCGGAACTTGTTCAACCGGCTGAATCCCGGGCAATTCCTTATCCCCGGCTGCTCCCAACTCCTTAAATTTTCTGACACTCACCATTACTCTTTGCTCAAGAGACATAATCATCCTGTTAAATGACACGGTAGCCTGTGATAAATAATTTCCTGTCTTGTTTATATGCCCTAAAAAAGGCTCAAATCTATCATATATCTCTTTACCGAGATTAGCTATTTCCTGAGCGTGTTTCGCGACCTGTTCCTGCCGCCAGCCAAAGGCTATAGCGCGCAGTAAGGCTATAAGAGTGCTGGGAGTCGCAATAATAACCCTGTTTTCCATGCCGTCTTCGATTAACGTATGGTCAACAGAAACAGCGGCGCTCAAAAAAGACTCTCCCGGGATAAACATAACTACGAATTCAGGAGCCTGTTCGAATTGCTCCCAATATTTTTTATTCGTTAAGGCCTTCATATGATTTCTAACATGTTGGGCATGTTTATTTATCAAAATTTTGCTTTGGTCTTCATCGGTTACTGAGGCCGCATCGATAAAGGCATCCAAAGATACCTTACTATCGACAACAATTTCACGCTTAGCAGGAAGATGCACCATCATATCCGGCCTCAAGCGGCCTTCTTCGGTTGCGACAGACACCTGCTCTGTAAAATCACAATACTCTGACATACCGGAAAGCTCAACTACTCTGCGCAAAGTAATCTCACCCCAGCGCCCTCTTACCTCCGGTCTTCGTAACGCGGTGACCAAATTGCCTGTTTCTTTTTGCAGCTGCTGATTCGCCGACAATAATGACTTAATCTGACTATCCAGGCTGCCATAATCGGATGCGCGTTTGCGCTCAAGAGCGCTTACCTGTTGTTCATAACGCTTCAGCGCCTCCCCGAGAGAACCAACAATATTCTTTATCGATTCCTCTTTTTCACCAAATTCACCCTTAGCTTGACTTAAGACGGTTTCCAGTGTCCCTTTTGCTATTTCGATAAAAGCCTTGTTATTACTCTTCAGAGACTCCCCGGATAGAGCCTGGAACGTTGTAGTTAATTTTTCTTCGACTCGTTCGAGCATTTTTTTCTGCTGCTCTACGTTCCTCATTGCCTCCTCAAGCCTTGTCTCTGCTGATGTTTTAGCTTGTTCTACAACAGTGTTCTCTCTTCTGGCTTTTTCAATCATTTCATCTTTATATGATAATTGCTGACGAAATTCATTAAGTAACTTTTCGGATGATTGAGTTTGTGCCTGTAATTCCACAACGAGCCTATCTGCCTTGCGTGTCTTGATCAGCATAAGAACAAAACCAATCAGGAACCCTAGGCCTATTGCCAGAATTATACAACCAACAACAAGCAATGAATTCATTCCATGCTCCTTCTAATTACAAAAAGCAAAAAATACACCACAGAGACACAGAGTAAAAGCTCATCTTTATATTTTTTCTTTGTGTCCTTTGTGCTCTTTGTGGTTAAAACCCTTTAAATCCTAAACATCACTTCCGGGACAGCATCCGAAAGGATGCTATTTCAATCCTCGTTTTAATCCAGAGGTTACTCCAATATTTATAGTTACAGTAACTGGATCCTGCGGTCAAGAGATTGTGTCATAATCACGATTTCGATGAGCTCTTGATATCATTCCCCGATCTGATCGGGAATGTACGACGATAAATATTTTCTGGATTCCCCGGTCAAGCATGCCCTCCGACTTGATCGGGGGGCCGGGGAATGACAAAAAAGGCAATTGCGACATAGCCTGCAAGCCGCAGGATGACGGTATTACAGAAATCTAATCAACAACCGACTTAAACATATGAGAAGCATATCACGAAAGCCTAAAAAATGGAAGAAGAAAATTATCATCAAAGGACAAGCTTAACCAGAAAATGATACTCTATTTTCGCGCGGATGGGTTTTGGGAAGGGTGTTTTATGACCTTTGTTGTTTAAATTTTTTTGTTAAGGCGGGGACTATTTGGAATAGGTCACCGACAATTCCGTAGGTTGCTACCTTAAATATCGGCGCGTCGGGGTCTTTATTGATGGCGATAATTATCTTTGAAGACTGCATTCCTACTAAGTGCTGGATCTGTCCGGAAATACCGCAGGCAATATATATCTTCGGGCAAACGGTCCGCCCAGTCTGGCCGACCTGATGAGAATAGGACTTCCAGCCGGAGTCTACTGCCGCCCGCGAAGCGCCTATTGCCGCGTTCAGAACGCCGGCTAATTCCTCCAGAATACTAAATTTTTCTGCCCCTCCCAGCCCCCGTCCTCCGGAAACAATAATATCTGCTTCGGCAAGATTAACCGTAGACTCCAATTCCTCCACAAACTCCAATAATTTTACCCGGCTTGAGAGAAATTCACCATCGAACTGTTCGCGTATAATCTTACCGCTTCTTTTTTTATCAGCTGTATTTGCCGGAAAAACCTTATGCCTTACCGTAGCCATCTGGGGACAATGATTAGGCGTAATAATCGTTGCCATAATATTTCCGCCGAATGCCGGACGAGTCTGCAAGAGAATCTTTTTTTCCTGATCAATATCCAAACCTGTACAATCAGCAGTCAAACCGGTATGCACCCTCACCGCCACGCGAGAGATTAAAGAACGGCCGATAGAGGTGGCTCCGGTTAACACAACCTGCGGCTTGTATTTTTTAATTAATTCTACCAAAACCTTGGTATAAGGCTCATCCTGAAAATTAGCCAATTTTTTATCCTCAACAACATAAACGCTATCTGCCCCCTGCCAGATCAGATTCTGAATTTCATCTTTTAAGTCATTGCCTAAAAGCACAGCCGAAACCCGGGTGTATAACTTCCCGGCCAATTCCCTTGCTTTAGCCAGTAATTCAAATACTACCGGCTGGACCCTCCCTTTTTTCTGCTCGGCAAATACCCACACCCCTTCAGAATCTTCTATCCGCGGTTTAAGAGGCTCTTTTTTTGGCTTCTGGAGAAGAATTGCTTTTAACTTACAAGCAGGCACACATGCCCCGCAAAGAGTGCACTTATGCAGATCGATTACCGCCTTTTTGTCAATAATCTCAATAGCGCCAAAAGGACAGGCCTTTACGCATAAAGCGCAACCTGTGCATTTCTGTTCAATAATTTGAATAGACATAATAAAGATTATTGGGTAATTAGGATATTAGGATTATGTAATTACGTCCTTAAGTAATTCTGTTAATTTCTCAACTACATCGTTAGTTTCGCCATGAAAAATCTGTCCGCCCTGACGCGCCGGCGGAGTAAAAATCTTTACTACCTGCGTCGGAGAACCGGTTAACCCGATACGCTCGGAATCTGCCTGAATATGCCCTGCTGCCCATTGAATAATCTGTGCCTTTTTCGCCCGCATCATCCCCCGTAAGCTGGGGATGCGCGGCTCATTTATCTCCTTAACTACGGTAAACAAAGCCGGTAGGCGCAATTCGATTACTTCATAACCCTCTTCGATCATTCTCTCAACCCGAACAATATCACCGCTTACCTGCTCAATCTTCTTCACGAAGGTAACCTGAGGAATATCTAAATGTACCGAGACACCCGGTCCGACCTGAGCAGTATCCCCGTCTGAAGCCTGTTTGCCGCAAAGAATCAGCTGAAAATCGCCAATCTTCCTTATTGCGCAGGACAAGATAAAACCGGTAGCCAAAGTATCGCTTCCCGCAAAGGCTCTATCAGTAATAAGTACCCCCTCATCACAACCCATTGAGATTGCCTCGCGCAGGGCATTTTCTGCCTGGGGCGGGCCCATAGTAATCACCGTAACCTTACCGCCAAATCTCTCTTTCAGGCGCACCCCCTCCTCAATCGCGTACATATCAAAGGGATTGATAATTGACTTTACCCCTTCGCGAATTAAGGTATTCGTCTCGGGATTAATCTTTACCTCGGTAGTCTCAGGAACCTGTTTTATGCAGACAATTATGTTCATTAAATGAGCGCATAACTTACGGAGCACGTAGTGCGGCGTAAGTTATAAAGTGCGAATTTGACCCTTGACATTTTACTTAAATCACTTTTTCGCTAAAAAATGTCAA
>JAUXFU010000084.1 GCA_030622705.1 Candidatus Omnitrophota bacterium
ACTCTAAGTTCATCCAAATAATATAGAAAAATTTCTTCTGCTGTTTTAGCTCTAACAATTAACCCTGCTTCAGCAAACGCTTTAAGCGCTTCTAGGTTATTTTTAAATACAAAACTGCTTGAATCAGTTAGTTTAGATATAGGTTTATCTAAATATGGTGAAATTTTCTTGGCTGTTTCCTCTTTGTCAATCAATCTTGCTATAGCAAGTGCCCTAAGCGCCTTTGCTGTATTCATACATATGCAACTGTCTGGGCTGTCTAAGTTAACTATGAGCTTATCTGAATAAGGAGAAATTCTCTTCGCTATTTTCTCCTTATTACTTAATCCTGCCTCGACAAACGCTTTGAGTGTTTCTGCGGCATTTCCAACCAAATAACTGTCTCGATTATCTAATTTTACTATAAGTTTATCTTCGCATAGAGAAATCTTCTCCTCCTCAATCAATCCTGCCTCAGTAAATGCTTTGAGCGCTTCCACAGTTCCTTTAAACTCATCTCTATCCTGAGTATCTAATTGAGCTATAAGCTTATCTAAATATGAAGACTTTTTCTCTGCTGTTTTTCCCTTATCAATGAATCCTGCCTCGGTAAACGTTTTAATCGCTCCCATTACATTTATACGCGTTTTTCTATCTGGAACATCTAATTTAGTGACGATTTTATCTAAATAATATAGAGAAATCTCATCTGTTATTATCCCTTTATCAACTAAACCTGTCTCATCAAGCATTTTGAGCGCTTCTGCAATTCTCTTAAGTTCATCACTATCCTGAGTATCTAATTTAGCTATGAGTTTCTTTAAGGAATACGGAGAAATTGTCTCTGTCGTTTTCAATCCTACTTCGGCAAACGCCCTGAGCGCTTCTGCGGCTCCTTTAAGTACGTTACTATCCGAAGTATCCAACTTAACCATGAGCATATTTAACAATTCCAACAATTTTATTGTCTTTTCTAAATCTGCAATGCTTGACTCTCTATCCAACAATTGCCTTCTTCCTTCTTTTTCTCCTGGGCCACCCCCTTCTTCTCTTGGGAAAACTCCGCTATCTTTCTCTACCTTGAAAAATGTATTGGATTTACTTACATTTATTCTGCTTCCAGCAACTTTTTCCTTTCCTCCATCATGAATTACTCCCTTGACTACCTTTTTTATGATTTCATTATCAGGGAAATCCCCAATTAATATCTCCAATATCTTCACCAATTCCTTTAAGTAATCACTCTTCGATTTAGCCCTTTCAACGGGCTTTTTGTAGACCTGGCAGGCTTTGCTTAATTCCTGCCAACAAAATCGCTCATTTACTACAGGAACCGGACGGCCATCATCTGGATGCCGCTGAATAGTATTCAAAACTATCCCTTTTGAATCTACACCTATCTCTGTTTCATAACCATCCCTGCGGGTAAAATGCGGAATAAGTTTAATCCCCCAAACTTCCTCTATTACATCAACAAGCTCTAGTATTTCAGTTTCACATTCCAGGCTATAAGAAATCAATCCAGTTAAATTTCTCAAATGTAACTCATGCATTAATAAAATAACAGCTAAATAGATATAATTAATATGTTCGGGAAATATATGCGCAAGGGCTAACACAGGTTTGTGATTATATTCTCCATTTAGAACTAATCCTGAACACTTGGTAAACTCTGGAGAAACAATAGTCTCTGTGGTCTTAGGATCTCTGACAGCTAATAATTCACCAGGATAAATATTGTAAATTTCATTATTAATAATAGAGCTTTGAGGTAATAATTGCTTCTTCTTGCCTTTAAATGAATAGAAATAAAAACGGCTATCTTCCCCCCCATCACTTGATAATTGTAAACCTTGAAATCTTTCTCTTTCCCTATGCAAAACAATCTTCTCAAGCCAACCATCAACAGCGAATATGCCGTTATCATTAGCTTCGGCTAATACCGCGAATATGGCTTTACGATAATCAGAATGAGTTGTTAAAAAGTCTAAGAATTCTTTGTGGCCTTTTGACTGACCAAAGGTATGCAGGAGTTCATCAACAAGGCTGCTGATGATAAAACAACGGGCATCTTCAATGGATACATCAAGAACCTGGGCTAATTTTCTCTCGGATTCTACAACTATGGGGTAAAGTCTCACTACCCAAACATTTTCTTGCTTGTCAAAATAAGTATAGCCGAGTTTCTTTCGGCCGGATTCATCTACAGGCATATCAGGGGTAATCTCTACGCGCAGTTTAACTTCCCCGGCAGGCGGGCCGCGAAGCAGCCTTACCGCTTGTTTAAGCCGGTTAATGAATGCCTCAAAGTTGTCCTCTACCCCCAGCATCATCGCCTGCGGCTTCTCGCTTACCTTAACTTCATTACTTTTAAGAAAAACTTTAAGCGGCGAACCCGGTTCAGCCTTTTCATACTTACTAAACTTTCCGCAACGATAATCCAACCTCCCCGGATACTCTACCTCAGCATCAGCATGTTCGAGGTCCTCCTCTCTTAACCCCAATTTGTACATAATATACACGGCTACTCCGTCAAGCACTGCTAATAAATCAAATTCTGAGCTGATATCTGTAGGATTCACTTTTATTTTGGGTTTTCTCACCTTAAACTGCCTTTCAAACCAGGAAGTAAAATCTTCTTGCCGCACTAATCTAACAACATTTCCTGGCACTATTATTCCTATCACTTCTCCCGACATAAAAATATATCCTAATTGCTTCTGCTTAACATCTTTAAAGCTAAACTCCTTTCTCTCTCCACGAATAAGTTCATTTGCCGGAGACTGTCCTGCAGCGGTAAGAAAAACAGGAGTTATCCCTTTTTCCATGGCATTTTTAATTGTCTCAAACAGTTCTAACAGGTTTCCGGCAAGAGAAACAACAATAACAGCATCATCTTGGGAAATTTTTGTCGCGATACCTTCTCTCATAACAATAGGATTAATGCCGTACATTTGAATAATCCTCGCGCTAAACATCTTCACAATTGCCTTTGCTCTTCCCACGCCATCAAAAAATACTCTCCTGCCTATATAGCTTGTATCTATTATCTCTTGGGCCATTTGCTCAAATTGCTCAGATTGCTTTTTTACATCATTAACTGAATTAATAAGCTCGTTGGTAATCTCTAACATAATCTGTTTTACCCTAACAAAATTACGTCTCTTTTCCATTATTGCCTGAGATAATGCTGAGAATAAAACAAAAACGGTGAATTCAGACAAAGTGCCTAATGGCGCGTATCTCCCGATTTCCGTGCCTTCCTCCTTTTGCCAATCATTCTTTGAACGCCCTTTTACCAGGTATATAAAGTCTTGTTTTTCCCAGGCAAGGCCATCCGGCGAAGAAGTTAGAGCGTGAATTTTCGCGCCCTTGTTCCTTAAATTTCTAACATACTTAACAATTGAAGAGGTATTCCCCGAAGAAGAAATAACCAAAACCATATCGGCTTCTTCTACTCCTAGATCTGAAGGAAGGCCCTGATCTCCCGTATCTATAATCTTAACTTCTAAACCTGCCTTAGATAACCAATTCTCAACATACCAAGCGGCAAGCTTGCTCCTTCCCGCGCAAAGTATAACCAATCTTTCAGCAGAGTCTAACTTGTTTGAAAGCTCATCTGTTTGTTGAGGGTCTAAATTTTCAATAACTTCCTTTATGTGTTCAGCTTCAATCTCTATTGTTTTACTAACGACCTCTCCGGCAGAAGGCATAACCGCCAAAGGAAAAAGCTCAATCTTTGCTATAACCTGTTTAATCATTTTGGTTATCCGATAAGGCCTGTTTGCCTCGCTCACGGCTTTATCAATAGTGATGATTCTCGCTCCGGCTTCTGCCGCTTTTTTTACCCTTGAAACAGTTCGCGCGCTAAATCCCTTATTCACTGCCAGAGGAATAGTTAAAAACTGAGCTATTTTTTCTATTGCTTTACGATTTAACCTGCCCTCCTTCCCTCGCATAATATTTCCGGGAACACTGTAAGAGACATAATCCGCCCCAATTGCTTCTATCCACTTTGCTCTAAACATTATTTCTTTTAATTTCCCATTTCTCCCGGTGAAATCAACCATAACCTTTATGTCTCTTCCTTTTGCCCTGAGCTCTTTGACCTTTTTAATCACCTCAAGAATAGCTGTTGGCCTTGCTGTTTCTTCAGAAATAGAAATAATATCCGCGCCGAAATTAACAGCCTCCTCTACTGTTGAATCATTTATATCTTCGGCCCCAAGGTATACGCATAGCTTCACATCAGGAAATTCTTGCCTTAATCTCTTTATTGCCGTCTCTGCCCCTTCTGACCAAAGTAACCCCCTGCCTATTCCAATCCAACTCGCTCCGCCCTTAACTGCTTCCCTGCCTATGTGTAACGCCTTTTCTAAATCAGGCATATCCAGCATCACCTGCAAAATTGGCTTATCTATTGCCTCTTCCCGGCCGCCGTCAGATTCATCTAACCCCTCCAATCTCCTCTTAATAATGCTTTCCATCACCGGCAAAAGGGGAAGAGGAAAGCATAATAATTGGGCAATATTAAATGATTTTTCTTTATCTCCCTGCACCAATAATCCATAACCTTCAATTACCTTTTCTATCTCCTCAATCTGTTTTTTCACATTCTGTATGTCTTCTTGGATAATTAATCTCATATAGTAAGGAACAGTTCCTTTCAAAGAATTATCTTCAAGGTATGTCAGTGTATCTTCTATGAATCGTCTTGCTTTTAAACCAACACATCCATCTACAATCTTTAATATCTCTTTTTCTTTTTCCTTTATAATCTTATATTGCTCAAGCCAACCTTCCCAAAATGCAATCCAGAGAACTATATCTTCTGGGAATGTAAAATGATGATAAAAGATGTCTTCTATGGAAGAAACA
>JAUXFU010000087.1 GCA_030622705.1 Candidatus Omnitrophota bacterium
AATGGAGAATTTTCTTCAGCTGGGTATTGTCGGATATGTGGTAAAAATCAAAAAACCGGATGAGATTGCCGGTTATAGCTTTGGTTTCCCTCTAAATTCACAGGTATTCTGTATCCTTTTTGAAACTTGCAATTTAGCCTATAAAGGTATCTCGCAGTTTATCTTTTCTCAATTCTGTCGGCAGTTGTCCGATTATCAGTATATTAATATTATGGATGATTCGGGGCTTGCGAATCTGCGAAGGGTAAAGTTGTCTTATCATCCGCTGCGCATTGTGCCGAATTATATTATCAGCAGATCGGTAAATTAAGTAATTCGCTAAGAATAAATATTTTTAATGATATAGGAAAGTCTATCCTGCTGGATAAGACCCTTCCTATATAAGGAGCCAGGAAGGTCTATCCCCCTGGATAAAAACAACCACAGAGAAAGAACCTGAGTACACAGAGTTAAATAAAGAAGAAAAGGATTTAAGTTTTTTTCTGTGTTCTCTTATTTTAAACTCTGTGACCTCTCTGGTTACAAAGTTTCCTTAAACAAATGGCTAAGAATATAGATGAAATAGAATTTACCATTTTCGATCTAGAGACTACGGGTCTTGATCCGCGCAGCGGTGAGCGTATTGTGGAGATTGCGGCGCTTAGGGTAAGGGATAAGCAGATATTTAATTCTCTGGTTAATCCTGGGAATAGAGAGATTTCCTCCGGGGCATTTGCCGTGAATCACATTAGCCGGGAAATGCTTAAATCTGCTCCTGCCGCAGGTGAGATTCTGCCGAAATTCCTGGATTTTGTTTCCGGTTCGTGTCTTACTGCTTATAATGCGCCTTTTGATATCGCCTTCTTATGTTCAGAGTTAGGTTTAATTGACAAACAGCTCCCCCAAGGGCTCCAGATAGCGGATATTTTGACTATGGCGAAAAGGATGTTGCCTCATTTAAAGAGTTATGCGCTTTGGTTTGTGGCTAAAAGCCTCGGCATAAATACTATTCAGGAACACCGCGCCCTTTCTGATGTTCGGATGACCGCAGAGGTCTTTAATCACCTGAATTCCCTGTTTATTGAAGGGGGTATTGTTGATTTTGAGCAATTTATCAGCCTTTTTGGCTTAGGTTCCTCTTTATTGGATAACATTAATAATACCAAGATTGCCCGGATTCAGGAGGCCCTGGATTTAAGGGCAAGCCTTAGGATAAAATATTTTTCCCGGAATAAGGGCGAGTTTAGCGAACGGGAGGTTATCCCTCAGGCGATAATTCAGAAGAAAAGCCAGGCATATCTTGTAGCATATTGTAATCTGAGAAATCAGGAACGTACCTTTAAAATTAAGAATATACTCCATTTAGAAATAGGAGCGCTCACCCGGCGGGATTAAAGGATATTCGGCAGCCTTTCGCAAATCCTGCTCAGATTTTCGCAGATTTTATTATTGAGGCTATCTATGATTAAAAAAGTATTTCCCGGGTTTTCCGTTATAATTTTATGCTTGATTGTACTGTTAGATTTCTCCGGCTGTATTCAAAAAAGCCAGCTTGATCAGGCACGGGATTATGTCGGTCAATCGCGGGATTATTATCAGCGCAGCGTCGGTAAGTATAAGGATTTGATTGCCCGGGGGGAGAGTTTAGCCCAGGCTAATCTTGAATTGGGCCTGCTTTATTACGAGCAGGGCGAATATGAATTAGCGTTGCGATATTTTTCAACAATAACTCTTCCTGGAGTAGAGAAATACCGTGGTCTAGCATTGTATAAGATTAATGATTTTACCGGGGCAAAGGATGTATTCAGGAGGATAGGCAATCCTGACAGCGAAACCCTGTATTATTACGGCCAGGTTTGCGAGAAGCTTAATCTTTACGATCAGAGCCTGGATATTTATCGCGGAATTATTGAAGAGCCGTTTAAGACCCGCGCTCAAGGCCGAATACAATTAATTACTCAGCAGGGAAAGGAGTTGTATTTAGACGATCTTACACCTAGGCTGCAAGAAATAATTAGAAGCGCGCCGTCCGCGGAAAAATACCCTAACGCCGGGGCTTTGATTTTGTTTTGCGAGGAGAAAGTTGAAATCAGCCTGGAGAATACAGCTGTTTTTTCCCAGCACGTTCTTATTAAAATTATTAATGAGCGGGGCAAACAGGATTTTTCCGAGGCTGTGATTGGTTATGATTCTACTTATGAGAAAATAGAGCTGGAGGCTGCGCATACCATTCGTCCGGATGGGGTAGTTGTTCCGGTGGGTAATCGTCATATTCGTGATGTTTCTAAATACTTAAATTTCCCCCTTTATAGTAATGCCCGGGCGCGGATAATTTCTTTTCCTGAGGTTAGCCGGGGATGTATTATTGAATATAAATATAAGGTATATCGAAATCAACTGGTTAATGGGGACGATTTTGTTCTTTCTTACGGTTTACAGGTAAGCGAGCCGATTGTTTGGGCCGATTTCAAGGTAATTATTCCGGACACAAAATCCCTGCGCTATAAGATTCTAAATTTAGATTACAATAAATGTCAGGCAAATTTAACTCCGGTAATTAAAGAGTATCCGGGATACAGGCAATATGAATGGGAATTTAGGGATATACCGGCAATTATTCCTGAGGCGAATATTCCTCCTAATTCCAAGATTAATGCGAGGATTCTTATTTCTACCTTTGATTCCTGGCAGGATGTTTATGATTGGTGGTGGGGTTTAGCCAGGGATAAGATTCAGGTAAATCAGGCGATAGGCCAAAAGGTTAAGGATTTAACCGGTGATAAAGATACTATCCTGGATAAGGCGCGCGCAATTTATAACTTCTGCGCTGAAGATATTCGCTATGTTGCCGTAGAGTACGGTCAGGCAGGGTATGAGCCGCACAAAACAGCTGAGGTCTTTTTTAATAAGTACGGCGATTGTAAAGATCAGGCAATGCTTTTAGTTGCAATGCTGCGTGAGATTGGCCTTGAGTCTTACCCGGTATTAATTGGCACAGATGATTACCTTAATTTAGAGGAGGATTTCCCCTCGGTTAATTTTAATCATTGTATCGCCGCGGTTAAATTGGAGCAGGAGTTTATTTTTCTCGATCCTACATGTTCAACCTGTTGTTTTGGAAATCTGCCTGCCGGCGATCAGGGAAGAAGGGTTCTTGTTTTTACCGATACCGGATATAAAATTGTCACTACCCCTGTTCATTCTGCCTGGGATAATTACGTAGGGCGGATTCTTAAGATGAGGATTAATCCCGATGAGTCAATTCAGGCGCAAAGGAGTGTTTTTACCCGCGGTTTATATGACGCAGGCCAGAGATCCTGGCTTAGGTATTCTACTCAGGAGGCAATCTCCGAAAGTCTCAAGCAGGCAATACAGAAAATATCTACTGCCAGCCGGTTAATAAAATACGATATCCGGAATTTAGACGATCTGAATAAGAATGTTGTTTTGGATTATTCCTTTTCGGGCCGGGAGTATTGGATTAAGGCAGGTAATTTAAGGATACTCCCTCAGTTGACGTCTTGGGATACCTCGATAGCGGCAAAACAGGCGCGGCGCTATCCTCTTGATTTAGGTTTACCGGAGACTAAAGAAATTCAGGTAGAGGTAATCCTGCCGCAGTATTTTGAACTGGAATACCTGCCTGCTGATTTAAAGAAAAGCAGCCCGTGGCTGGATGTAAGCGTTGAGTATCATTTAGATCATAATCGTCTTTATTTTAAACAGGTAATCCTGATAAAAAAAAGATATGTTTCGCTTGAGGAATATTCAGGATTTAAAGCGTTTCTGGAGGAGATATCAAACGGGATTAAGAAGAGAGTTGTTTTTCGGCACAGGGATGATTGATAAAAAAACACACGGAGGTAACTTATGCAGAAAAATATTAAATATCTAAAGAGGCCGCGTCTTTGGAATCCGGTTCTTATTGTTGCCTGGCCGGGAATGGGTGAGGTAGCCTTAAGAAGCGCAAGCTATCTGGTGAAGAAATTGAAATCCGAGGCATTTGCGTATCTTAACAGCGCTGATTATTTTTATCCTACAGCAAGTATTATAAAAAACGGAATGCTGGGTATTAAGGAACTGCCGCAAAACTACTTTTATTTTTGGAAGGATCCTAATGCAAAAGCCGGCTCAAAAACAAGGTGTAACGATTTAATAATTTTCCTTAGTAATACGCAGCCTGACTTATTCACGGCGGGTGATTATGTTAACAGTATTCTGGAGGTAGCGCGGTTATATAAGATTAGAATGATTATTAGCTTTGCGGCAATTCCTGCTCCGATTGATCATATCCAGGCATCCGATATTTGGTTTACTGCCACTAATAAAGAATTGTGTAAATATCTGCAGGGTTATAATCTTAAGATGATGAGTGAAGGGGAGATTAGCGGAATGAATGGGTTATTCTTGGGGCTAGCTAAGAAGAAGGGTTTCTCCGGGTTTTGCCTTCTAAGCGAGATCCCGGTATATACGATTCAGATCGAAAATCCCAGGGCAGTTTCCGCAATATTGGCAAGTTTAAAGCAGATTTTAAACTTGCCTTTGAATTTACAGGAGTTAGAAAACCAGGCGCATTTTATTGAGGGAGAGATTAATAAACTGGTTGATTATCTTAAGGAGGGCGCTGTTTTGCCCGGGGGGCCGGGCCCGATTAGCGATGCAGAGGTTGAGAAGATAAAAAAATCCC
>JAUXFU010000190.1 GCA_030622705.1 Candidatus Omnitrophota bacterium
GTTCCTTTACTGATTTTTACGTTTTCGGCAATGTGAGTGGTAAAAACATCGATAATTTTGACGCCTCGCGAAATAAATTTATAAAGGCGTTTAAACCTGTCTCTATCCTGATTAATAAGTTCTTCCATTAATTTGCTGTTATGATTTGGCATCACTCGTGTCCAAAAGAACATCTTTTCTCCGACGGAAATGTCATTTTTAGATATGGTTTTAGATTGTCATTGCGAGACACGAAGTGTCGAAGCAATCTCGTCGGAGGGATTGCTTCGCTTCGCTCGCAATGACACTATTTTAAACAGCTATGATTTGGCATATTTTTGTGTTCGCGTAAGCGTGTTAACGCGTTATCGCGTTTTTCGTATTACGTCATGCGTATTGTGTATTAATGAACGATTCCTGCTTTTTAATTTAGGGACAGTCCTGCGCTATTCCAGAGATAGTCCCTTTGTTAGCTTCAGAGACAGTCCCTTCGCTAACCCCGAGATTTTCTTTTATCGCGCCGGCAACAAGCTCGGCTATCTCACTGATTAAGTGCTGACTTTTACCTTCAACCATTACCCGCGCCACAGGCTCAGTACCTGAATATCTCACCAAAAGGCGGCCGTTACCCTCTAACCTGGCGTGCGAACTGGAGATTACCTGTGAAATCCCTGAGATAGAATCAAAGGGCTTTTTTTGCTTTACCCCAACATTTATCAATACCTGCGGCAGCTTGCACATACATTCAGAAAGCCGGCTCAACCTGTTATTTGTTTGCTTCATAATCTCAACTATCTGCAATGCGGTAAGCAATGCATCTCCGGCAGTGGAATGCTCCAGAGAAATAATATGCCCGGATTGCTCACCGCCAAAGGCAAAACCCTGTTTTAACATCGCCTCTAAAACGTATTTATCTCCTACGGCAGTACGGATTAATCTTCCGCCGGCTTTCTGAATTGCCTCCTCCAGGCCCCAGTTACTCATTACCGTAGCGGCAATGATTTTCTTAGGAAGCTTATTCTGCGCTAAAAGATGAGTTCCGATGATAGCCATTATGTAATCGCCGTCTAAAACATTTCCTTTTTCATCCGAAAGAATCAAACGGTCTCCATCTCCATCAAAAGCAAAACCGATATCGGCATTATACCTAATTACCATTTCTGCCATATTTTCAGGGAATAAAACGCCAAAACCTACGTTGATATTCGTCCCGTTTGGTTTGTTACCAACACAAAAGACCTCCGCGCCTAATTCTCTAAAAAGCCGCGGGGCTAAATGCGAAACCGCTCCGTTACCGCAATCAACTACAACCTTAAAACCCCTAAGATCTAAATTAGATATAGAGGATTTCAAAAATTCAATATATTTATTCTGCCCATCATCAATCCGGAAAGTAGAACCTATTTTATACACATCTGATTCTCCGGGATCCATCAGGCTGTTGAATATAATATTCTCTATCCATTCCTCTTCGTTGTCTAAAAGTTTATATCCTGATTTAGAAAAGCATTTTATCCCGTTATCCTCCGGCCGGTTATGAGAAGCAGAAATCATCAACCCCATATCAGCATTAAGATTACGGGTCAGGAAAGCAAGCCCCGGAGTGGGGATTATACCGGTAGAAAACAAATCCACGCCACAAGAGGTAATTCCGCTTGCTAAAATCGTCTCGAGCTTATAACAGCTAATCCGCGTATCCTCGCCAATAATGATTTTAAGGCGGTGTTTATCCTTTTCTTGCTGGTTATGAAGTAAGAACATAGCCGCAGCCCTGCCTATCTTAAATAACATTCCATCAGTTAAGGGATACTCTCCCGGCGTACCTCGTATACCGTCTGTGCCAAATAATTTATCTGTGTTCAAGCTGCCTCCATTTCTCATTTAAATTTACCATTATTTAGAGTTACAGTATCTGGATCCTGCGGTCAAGCCGCAGGATGACCTGGATCACCGAATTTCTCGCGGTTACGATAATAATGCGAGTAATAATCCGGAGGCTGATACTCTACCTGCGTAACAACAACCCCAA
>JAUXFU010000004.1 GCA_030622705.1 Candidatus Omnitrophota bacterium
GGTTATTACGATAAGCAAGGGCAGACACATGGGTCTGCCCCTACGCCGACGGTTGGGACGATTATCCAATGGTTTAAATCCATTTCAACCAATGAATATATTCATAATGTCAAAAACAACAATTGGTTGTCATTCGATAAACATTTATGGCAACGCAATTTCTACGAACATGTCATCCGCGACGAATCCGACTTAAATCGTATTCGTGAATACATTATAAACAATCCCGCCGGATGGGGAAAAGATGAATATTATTCAACCTGAATATCAAAATTATAAATCGAATATAGAAATGAATGAATATTACACAACACCCAATCATATACATGAAATAATCCCCCCCGTAGGGGCACCCCTTGTGGGCGCCCTGAATGGTAACGTTATTCCCAATAAAAAAATGGCGCATACAAATATTAGGGCACCCCTTGTGGGTGCCCTGAATTAAAGGAGGGTATATGTTGATAAAAGATATAATGACAAAAAATGTTATTACGGTTAGCCCTGAAATGGAGATTCATAAATTGGCAGAATTATTTGTGGAGAGAAACATAAGCGGTGCTCCGGTAGTGGATGAGAGCGGAAAATTATTGGGAGTGGTAAAGGAAGAAGGCGTGATTTTTCAGGATAAAAAAGTGCATCTGCCGACCTTTATCAGTCTTGCTTTTGGGTTTCTCGCTTTGGGAACTGAGAGATACAATGAAGAAATAAAAAAGATTACAGCAAGCAAAGTATCCAGCATTATGGAAAAAGATATAGTTACTATCAATCTCAGCACAGAAATAGAGGATGTTGCTACTTTAATGATTGAAAAAGAGATTTATTATTTGCCCGTGATAGATAAAGATAAGTTAGTAGGTGTGGTTACAAAGAAAGATATTGTTCGTGCTATTGCGAAAGAAAAGCTCTAATTACATTCGCCCGTAGGGGCACCCCTTGTGGGTGCCCTGAATTATCCGATTTATATGGATTCTGCCCCTGGATTTAATCCAGGGCAAGCCGCAGAATGACTTAAGGGGGATAGGAGTAAAACAATGAAGGCCCTTTTGTATTTAGGTTTTTTTATTATTGTTTTCCTGATAGGTGTCCGGTATATTGAAAGACACAACATATATTTTCCCGAAAAAGAGATTATTGCTTCACCAAAGGCAGTTGGGCTGGTCTATGAAGAGATTTATTTTAAAACATCTGATAATAAACAATTAAATGGCTGGTTTGTACCTAATAATCAGGGGGAGATTTACCCCGTTAGAGAACGAAGTTCTCTAACGGGGTTTACGCTTATTTTTTGCCATGGTAACGCGGGTAATATTAGCCACAGGATAGACAAGATACTGTTATTACATAGATTAGGGCTTAATCTATTTATTTTTGATTACCGTGGTTATGGAAAAAGCCTCGGTGTGCCTTGCGAGGCAGGCTTATATAAGGACGCGGCTGCCGCGCATAGTTATCTGATTAAACAACGCGGAGTTTCACAAGACGATATCATTGTTTACGGAGAGTCTATTGGCGGGGTAGTTGCTGTTGATTTAGCGCATAGGGTCAAGCTGCGAGCGTTGATTACAGAGGAGGCATTTACATCAGTGAAGGATATGGGTAAAATAGTATATCCGTTTCTTCCTAAGTTTATATTTTCAAATAGATTTAATTGTATTTCCAAAATAAGGGAAGTTGAGTGTCCGAAGCTGATTATTCATAGCATAGATGATGAGATTGTACCATTTCATTTGGGAGAAAGATTGTTCAACGCTGCTCAACCGCCAAAGAAATTCCTTAAAATAAGGGGTTCCCATAATACAGCCTTCTTAGATTCAAAGCAGCAATTTACCGAAGGCATAAGCTCTTTTTTGTATGATTTGTGAAGAGTAGGGGCGGCCCCTTGTGGGCGCCCTGAAGTTCTGGATTCCCCGGTCAAGCCGGGGAATGACAAAAAAGGCAATTGCGACACAGTTGCAAGCCGCAGGATGACAGGGAGAGGGTTTACGGGATGATGAGAAATTGGGTATTGTGTTCCGTGATTTAATGGAATAATAATCACGGCGATTTAATGGAATAATAATCACGGCGATTTAATGGAATAATAATCACGACGTAGGGGCGCCCCTTGTGGGCGCCCTAAACTTCCGATGAAAGAATTAAAATTAAACACACGAGGGGGTATTCAGATTGCTTTGAATCATTATGATTCCAAAAAAAGAAATATTGTGGTAATAATCTGCCCGGGTTGTTTTATGTGCAAGGACGCGAAATCTTTTGTAGGCATCTCAGAGAGGTTGTTCAAAAAATATGATGTTATGACTATGGATTTTAGGGGGCATGGCAGGAGTACGGGGTTGTTTACGTTTACGGCAAAAGAATACCACGATTTGAAGGTTGTCGTGGATTTCGCGAGAAAGCAGTATCAGGTTATCGGGATTGTTGGTTTTTCGTTAGGGGCGGCTACCGCGCTTATATACGCTTCCAAGTATAAAAATATAAACAGTATTATCGCGGTCAGCGCTCCTGCTGATTTTGATAAGATTGAAAATCATTTTTGGGATAAGGATGCTGTTATTTCGGCAATAGAGAGGTTTGAAATCGGCAAGGCCCCTTGTATCAGGCCGGGGAATCTGTTTCTTAAAAAAATAAAGCCGATAGAGGTTATTGACAATGTCGGCCCTGTTCCTATTTTATTTATTGCAGGCAGAAGAGACCCGATTGTTTACCCCTGGCATAACAGGAAATTGTACAATAAAGCAAATAAGCCTAAATCCGTGGTTTATTTCGACGATGGTTTTCACGCGGAAGAGCTTTATATAAAGTCGAAGCTTAAGTTCTTAAGCGTATGTAATGATTGGTTTGCTAAAACCTTAAGCGAGCAAAAATAAGTAAGAGTACGGGGCAAAAGGATTTAGGGGGTAGAGGTGTTTTATGGAGTGGCGGTGAACCTATAGGTATTGGGGCTGGTTTTTAGTTTGGCCAGGAATTTCAGGAAATAGTATTGCTTTTTTTCCACTAGGAGGCTATTTCCGTAATCCTGTTTTTCCTGCCGAAATTTTTCTTCATCAGGTTCAACGCGTTCGGCGAGTTTGACAATATAGAATCCGGAGGCAGAGTCGATTACCGGGCTGAGAGCGTTTTGCTGTAGATTTTCTATTGCTCCAAAGAATATATCAGAGTCGCCAAGCCCCTCAACGTATCCCTTGCGTTTGAATAATTCCGTCTTGCCTGTTTTTAGATTGAATTTCTTCGCGGCAGAGGCTATGTTGGATGTCTGTACTTCATTGCGGCAGGCGGTTAATTTTTCTTTGGCTATTTGTTTTGCCTTTTCAAGGCGCGCTAATTGGCTTACCTTATCTTTTACTTCTTTGAAGGACAGGACATAGGGGGCTTTCTTATCCTTCAATCTTATAAAATAAACAGCCTCAGTATCTCCCTGGATAGGCTCAGGCCAGGCTTTACCCTGAGGCTTTAATTTTTCAATGGCCTGTAGGATTTCCGTTGACCAGCCAATCTTAGGGATGGGGTCATTGTTGCTGAAAGGCCCGGTTTCTTTGAGTTCAAGATTCATATCCTTAACTATGTCTTGTAAGCTAAAACCCTGGTTGAATGACTGCATAATTTTGTTTATTGTTTCTTTTTCCTTTGTGTCTATGTTGATATATTCTAAATTATAAGCAAGAGGCTGCTTGAATTGTTCAGGGTTTTGATTATAATAATCGGATAATTCGTTATCCTGCAGCGAGACGTCGTTAAGGAAATCCCCGGCTATTGCGGTGATATATTCAAGGCTTATTTGCTCATTTTCTTTTATATACTCCCGCTTAATTTCCTCGTCGCTTATTGTGATTTCCCGGGTGACGCTTGCATAGAGCTTGGCAATGATTAAGTTGTCGCGTGTTTCCTCTTCGAACATTCGGGGTTTGGTTCGGAAGAAATAGTTAACCATCTCGCGATAAGAACCGGGATTAAATACGCCGTCTCTTTGGAAGAAGGGATATTGTTTGATAAAGTTTATTACCTCTTTGTTATTAATTTTTATCCTGCGCCTTTTGGCCTCAGTAAGCAAAATGATTCTATCCCAGGTTTGGGTTTCCAGATCAAGATATTTTCCTAACTTTGCCAGTTGTTCTTCGCCTATGCGAATCAGATATTGGTCCCAAATCGCTTTGTAATTTTTTCGATATTCCTGTATGTTTATTGTTTTGCCGGATATTATTCCGAGGGAAACTGTTTTTTTTCTGCCGCGCATTGCCGAACCGAATCCCCAGAAACAAAAAGCGGGGATGATTATCGCGGCTAAGGCTATCCAGATTTTCTTAGCTGTTTTCCTGTTTCGCAGCGTTTTAAGCATAGTGTTTTTCCTAATCTAAGGTTTGTTATAAATTTCTGAAACCCGTATCATAAGCTTCAGGCATATTATAAATGATTTTTTTTGCTTTACAAGGTAATATTCAGTTTGTATAATAGGATAATTAATTTGAGGCAAAAAGATAAAATAGAATCTAAGGAGAACAGGACTTTGAAAAGCGCTGGGTTAAGGATACTTAAGTTAGGTTTACCCAAGGGCAGTTTACAGGAAGCGACCTTTAGGATGTTTGCCTGCGCCGGTTTTAATTTAACAATTCCCCAGCGCTCATACCGGCCTTCTGTCGATGACCCGGAAATCGAGCCGGTCCTTTTGCGGGCACAGGAGATGTCGCGTTATGTTGAAGACGAGGCATTGGATTGTGGAATTTGCGGTAGTGACTGGGTAGAGGAGAATAAATCAGACGTGGTGCGGGTAACCGAGCTTGCTTATTCCAAACAGACTCTGAAGCCGGTGCGCTGGGTTTTGGCTGTTCCCGAGGATTCTAAGATTCGCTCTATTCGCGATTTAAACGGCAAGCGCATTGCTACAGAATTAGTTAAGGTGAGCAAGAATTTTTTGCGCAAAAACAAGATAACGGCAGATGTAGAATTTAGCTGGGGGGCGACTGAGGTTAAGGTGGCTGCCGGCCTGGTGGATGCAATTGTGGAATTGACCGAGACAGGAAGAAGCCTTAAGGCAAATAAGCTAAGAGAGCTAACTACGGTTTGCGAGTCCAGGACTCAGTTTATTGCCAATAAAAAATCCTATAAGGACCCTTTTAAACGCGCTAAGATGGAGCAGATAATTATGCTTCTTAAAGGCGCTATTACCGCTCAGGAAAGGGTGGGGCTGAAGATGAACGTGAGGAAGAAGGATTTGGAAAGACTGAGTGCTATATTGCCGGCGTTAAGAGAGCCGACAATTTCACTTCTGACTGTTAAGGGGTGGTTGGCGCTGGAGACTATAATCGACAAGGAGTCGGTGCGCAGAATAATCCCTAAGTTGAAACAGGCCGGGGCAGAAGGGATAATTGAGTATTCTTTAAATAAGGTTATAAATTGAAAGAAATCAAAAGCCAGAGAATTTTTCCGTAATCTGGATACTACACGAAGTGAGGGATGAATGCCTTGCGGCAGAAAGAGGAAATTAAAGAAGATTCGCACGCACAAGCGCAAGAAAACGCGTCGCAAGCTTAGACATTTAAAGAAAAGGGATTGGGCATAACTTCGGTAATGCGACGTAAAGGTTTTTCTTTATTCTTTATTGCTTTAATTTTTTTATTAAGCGTAACTGGTTTACAGGCCAGGGACAGGAAAAAGGTTAAAGCCTTGACGCATTATATTCAGGCGGGACTTTTTGAGGCCCTGAATGAACTGGAAAGGGCAGTTTCTGAATATAAAGCGGCACTTCGGGCTGATTATACCAGCCCGCAGATACATCTAAGATTAGCAGTAGCACTTTTTAAGCAAAATCAACTCTCGGCGGCAGCTGATGAGTTAAAACAGGCAATAAAATATTACGAGAAAGAAACCGATCCTTCTGTTCATGCGTCCTCTCTTGTTGAGATTCATACCTTACTCGCGTTGGTTTACTCCCTGCAGGGAAAATTAGAAGAAGCGACTGCTGAGTATGAAATGGCTCTGCGGGGGGCTCTTGCCGTTGACCCTCAGAATATCCAGATACATAAAGGTTTAGCGCGGGTATATCTACAAAAAAACAAACTCTTCGAGGCAGAGAAAATTTACCGGTTTATCTTAGAGCTTGCTCCGGATGATTCCGAGGCGCATTTTTTTCTCGGCAGTATATATGAGCAGCGGGGTGAAAGAGACGAGGCGATTAAAGAGTTTAAGGAGGCAGTTGAATTCAATCCTGAACACGCTGATGCCTTGAATTCTTTAGGTTATCTCTACGCCGATGAGGGGATTCATTTGGAAGAAGCCGAGCAGTTGATTAAAAAGGCCCTGGAGTTTGAGCCTAATAATGGTGCTTATATTGACAGTATAGGCTGGGTTTATTTTAAGCAGGGCAGATATGAAGAAGCAGTGTTTAAGCTGGAGCAGGCAGTTCAATTTTTGCCTGACGCGTTAATCTATGAGCATTTAGGCGATGCTTACCTTAAGCAGGGCAATCTGATTAAGGCAAGAGAAAGCTGGCAGAAGTCCTTAGAGATTAATTCCGCGCGGAATCCGCAGATTGAGGGTAAGATAGAACAGATTACAAATCAGATAGATTAAGGAATGGAGAAGCCAGTCATATCATCCGCAGAGCAGATAAGGCAATTAGAGGATACTGCAAGGCAGATTAGGCGGTTGATTATTCAGATGTTAACGCGTGCCGGTTCAGGCCACCCGGGAGGCAGCCTTTCTGCTGCGGATTTAATTAGCTGTCTTTATTTTGGGGCCTATTCTGACGGCCGCCCAATTTTACGGCATAATTCCGCGCAGCCGAAATGGCCGGGGCGTGACCGTTTTCATCTCTCCAAGGGGCATTGCTGTCCGCTTTGGTACGCGGTATTGGCTCAGGATGGGTATTTTCCGGTTGAGAAATTATGGACATTAAGGAAGTTCGGCTCTATACTTCAGGGTCATCCTGATTACCGCACCCCGGGGGTGGAGGTAGCCAGCGGTTCTCTTGGCCAGGGGCTGTCAGTGGGATTAGGGATGAGCCTGGCAGCAAAACTGGATAACAGTGATTACCGCGTTTATGTCCTTATAGGAGATGGGGAGATTCAGGAGGGGAATATCTGGGAGGCAGCTATGGCTGCTGCCCACTATAACTGCGATAATCTTTGCGCCATTTTAGATTACAACCGATTTCAGATTGACGGTAAGATTGAAGACGTGATGGGTTTGGAGCCTCTGCCTGATAAGTGGCGCGCATTTGGCTGGCATACTATAGAGATAGACGGGCATAGCATAAAAGAGATTCTTTCTGCTTATGAAGAGGCAGGCAGCCGCAGGGATAAGCCCTCAATTATTATTGCGCGTACCATCAAAGGCAAGGGGGTTTCTTTTATGGAGAACGTGGTTGATTTTCACGGAAGGACGCCGACGCTTCAAGAGTCAGAGATAGCCCTTAAAGAATTGGATTCGTGATATATGGAATCATTATATCAGCGCAATGTTTACGGTAAGACGCTTGTTGAGTTAGGCAAGACTAATAAGGACGTTGTGGTTCTGGACGCGGATTTATCCGGCTCGACGCGAACCGGGTTTTTTGCCAAGGAATTCCCATGGCGGTTCTTTAACTTTGGTGTTGCCGAGCAGAATATGATGGCTACGGCTGTGGGATTAGCCAGCTGTGGTAAGATAGTATTTGCTTCTACCTTTGCGATGTTTGCTACGGGTCGCGCGTGGGATCAGGTAAGAAACGGGATTTGCTATAATAATTTAAACGTTAAGATTGTTGCTACCCACGCGGGTATTACCGTGGGCGAGGATGGCTCCAGCCACCAGGCAATAGAGGATATTGCGCTTATGCGGATTATTCCTAATATGAAGATTATTGTTCCCTGCGACGGCCCTCAGACACGCGATGCGATTCTTGCTGCCGCAAACCAGCCCGGGCCATTTTACATCCGCCTGGGAAGGGCTAAATTTTCTACTATCGAGGGAAGGGGTAAATTTGAATTTGATAAGGCCGAAATCTTAAGAGAGGGCAATGATATTACTTTGATTGCCTGTGGTTTGATGGTTAAGCACGCGCTTGATGCCTGCGATGAGTTAGTAAAAGAGGGGGTAAAGGCGAGGGTAATTAATCTGCATACTGTAAAGCCGGTTGATGCCAATGCTCTTATTGAGGCGGCGGTTCAGACACGCCGGATAGTTGTCTGTGAGGAGCATAGCAGCACGGCCGGCCTTGCCGGTTGTGTTGATGAGGTTATAACCGGAAATTGTCCGGTTAGGGTTGCCCGCGTAGGAATAAGGGATCAATTTGGCCAGTCAGGCAGCCCGGAGGAACTTTTAGAGAAGTATGGTCTATCCTCCCGGTATATTGTAAAAGCGGCGCATTCGTTACTTTCGTGAAAAGCCTGAATCTTAATTCTTACGCTAAACTGAATTTATATCTGAGGGTCTTAGGCAGGCGCGATGATAATTATCATTCCATCATTACTTTATTCGAGAGGATAGATCTTTGTGACAGGATTGGGTTAAGGGTTTTGCCTCAGAGGCAAATAAGAATAGTTTTATCGGGGCGGGCTCTTTCCTCGGGTCGGGGTAACCTGGTTTACCGGGCAGCTAGCATCTTAAGGAGAGAATTTGGAGTTCGCCGCGGCGTTGAAATTAGTATAAAAAAACTGATACCGGTTTCGGCGGGATTGGGCGGGGGCTCAAGCGACGCGGCCACGGTATTAACGGGTCTTAATAAACTTTGGGGGTTAAATTTAAGCATCAGGCAGTTGGCGGTTCTCGCGCGCGGAATCGGTTCGGATGTTGCCTTTTTTTTGTATAATTGTTCTTTTGCCTGTGGTACCTGCCGCGGCGATGAGGTAAAGGTTCTGGAATTACCGGTTAAGCTTTGGCATGTTATAGTTGTGCCTAGGGTTAAGGTTCGAAGCCGCGCGATTTATAGCAGGATACAAACGCGGCAGACAGCTGGGAGTAAATCGGGGTTGACCCCGCCCTTTCAACACAGCAGCTTAGGGTTAGGGCAAGAAAGAGCGGGGTTGACAGCTAGTCAATCAGAAGTTAGAATACTAAGGTCCGCGTTATTAAAAAAAGACTTTTCAAAAATAGGCAGGAAACTTTTTAATTCTCTTGAACAGATTGCGGTTTTGATGCATCCGGTGATTAAAGAAATAAGGCTTGTTCTTTCTAATTTAGGTCTGAAGGCGGTATTAATGAGCGGCAGTGGGCCGGCTGTATTTGGTTTGGTTTCTTCGCGAAAGGAGGCTTATGCAGTAGCAAGGCAACTTGAGGCGAACTTGAGGAATTGGGATGTGTTTGTAGCAAAAACCGTATGAGTAAACCCCGTTAGAAAACGAAGTTCTCTAACGGGGTAAAGCAGCTTGCGTGCTTCGAATTTGTAAGCGATGTGCTCATTGAAGGAGGGAAATCATGGAAATCACCGAGGTAAGAATATTTCTTAAAGACTCCCCAGACAAAAAATTGAAGGCATACGCGACAATTACGTTTGAGAATGCCTTTGTGGTGAGAAATATAAAGGTAATCGAGGGTACAAGCGGTGTTTTTATCGCTATGCCGTCACGTAAAATGAAACAACCCTGCCCGAAATGCGGCTTTAAAAATGATATGCGTTCTAAGTTTTGTAATCAGTGCGGCGGACAATTTCCTTTGGTTACCCGGCCGATAACCGGCACTGATTCGTTGAGCAGTTCAGTTGAGCATAAAGATATCGCCCATCCTATAACCCAGGCTTTTCGGGAATATCTGCAAAAAAGAGTTTTAGATGCTTTTCAGGCAGAGAAGGTTGGCGGCGCAGTTTAAACAGGATAATTCCAAATTCTTGCCCGGTGGTGTAATCGGTAACACACCAGAATTTTCCCGCCCAGCATATTAAGAAATGAGGCGGGATCCCGCTACCGGATAGTAAAATTATTATAGCGGGAGGGTTTGACTGTAATTAAGGAAATTATAATTTTGTCTTGGGATGTCGTCCAATGGTAGGACACGAGAATTTGGATCTCGTTATTCTGGTTCGAGTCCAGGCGTCCCAGTTAAGAGTAAATCAGGATTAAGGATTAAGACGCTCTACTATCGTTCGCTCTAAGGATTAACTTTTTGCTTTTACTTAATTCTTAATCCTTATGACTTAATTCTAACTTAGAACAATGAATAAAAATCTTGCGGTTATAATTTTAGCTGCTGGTAAGGGTACGCGGATGAAATCCGAGTTGCCTAAGGTTCTGTATCCGATTGCGGGAAGGCCGATGTTGAGTTATGCTCTGGATTTAGCCAGGGGCTTAAACCCTAAGTTTAAAATTTGTGTTTTGGGACATAACTCTAAAGCGGTAGGGAGTTATGTTGAAAAACAGAAAGGCGAATTTAAGATAGTAATTCAGAAAAGACTCCTTGGCAGCGCAGACGCGGTAAAGCAGGCCAGGCATATCTTAAACGGATTCAAGGGAATAGTTCTGGTGCTTTACGGGGATAATCCTTTACTTAAACTTCAGACGGTTAAGAGTTTAATCCGGCATCATCAGCAAAGGAGCGCTTCGGCTACACTTTTGGCGGCTACGCTTGATAAACCTGCAGGTTATGGCCGGATTATCCGGGATAGCTGTTGCAATATCCGCCGAATTACGGAAGAGGTAGAAGCTAATGATTACGAGAGGGACATTAAAGAGATAAATACCGGTATTGTTTGTTATGATAAAGAAAGATTATTTTACGCGCTTAATCGAGTTAAACTTAGCCCCAGAAAAAAGGAGTATTATCTTACCGACGTAATCCATATACTCAGCAGCCAAAATGAGATTATTGAATATCTGGGGTTAGAAGATTCTCAGGAGGCTTTGGGGATAAATAAGCAGGGTGATTTGTCGAAGCCGGAAGAAATTATACAGCAAAGGTTACTTCAGGCGTTAATGGATAAGGGGGTCAGAATAGTAGACCCCGGCTCTACCCGTGTTTGCTGGGATACGCGGATTCAAACAGGCACAGTGGTTTTTCCCTTTACAGTAATTGAAAGTAATGTTAAAATTGGTAAAGATTGCCAAATTGGCCCTTTTTGCCATATAAGAGAAGGGGTGGTTATCCAGGACAACGGCAGGATTGGAAATTTTGTTGAGGTTGTGCGCTCAAAAATTGGACAGGGCGCAGCCGCTAAGCATTTTTGTTATTTGGGAGATAGCCGTATCGGGAAAAAGGTGAATATTGGTGCCGGTACGGTAACCGCAAATTTTGACGGCAGGAAAAAGGCGCTTACGGTAATTGAGGATAAAGCCTTTATTGGTTCGGATACGGTTCTGGTTGCACCGGTGAAGGTGGGAAGGCAGGCTGCCACCGGAGCGGGAAGCGTGGTAACCAAAAATAAGAATGTAGCGGCTAATACGACAGTAGCCGGCGTTCCCGCGAGAATTCTTAATCCGCGGCCATCTGCGAAAAAAAATCAGCGCTAATCTGCGATTAAAACCATGGATAAATTAGCGATATTTACCGGTAATGCCAATCCAAAGCTGGCTAAGGGCATTTGTAATTATTTAAGGGTTGCTTTGGGTAATCTTTCGGCGGACAAATTTAGCGAGGGGGAGATTCGCGTTAAGATTAATGAGAATGTGCGCGGCAAGGATGTGTTTTTGATTCAGTCTACCTCTTCGCCTCCTAATAGGAATCTTATGGAGCTTTTAATTATGATTGACGCCCTGCGCCGTGCTTCGTCAAAAAGGATTACTGCGGTAATTCCCTATTTTGGTTATGCGCGTCAGGATAGAAAAGACCAGCCGCGGGTTCCCATAACGGCAAAATTAGTAGCTAATTTGATTACTACTGCCGGCGCCGACCGTATTCTTACAATGGATTTACACGCCGGGCAGATTCAGGGATTTTTTGATATACCGCTGGATCATCTTTATGCTGTAGGTGTTTTGCTTGAATATGTTTCTCAGCGTTATTCCGGTAATAGAGTAGTAGTATCTCCTGATGTAGGCGGTATAAAGATGGCGCGGGCATATGCTAAGAGATTGAATGCCGGATTGGCGATTATTGATAAACGCCGGGTTTCTCCGGAAAAAGCAGAGGCAGTTCATATTTTAGGCGAGGTTGAGGGTAAGAATGCGATAATTGTCGATGATATTGTTGCTACTGGAGGTTCCTTGATTGAGGCGATAGCCGCATTAAAGAAGGCAGGGGCACGCGAGATTTCTGCCGCAATCAGCCACGGTGTACTTTCCGGGGAGGCGATTGAGTCAATCAAGAAGTGCAAGGTTCTTAGTGAACTTTTAATTACGGATAGTGTGCCTTTGCCCCGTGAAAAGGCGATAAGCAAAATTAAGGTTTTGTCTATCGCGGGTTTATTGGGTGAGGCAATTAAGCGTATACATCGCGAGGAGTCGGTTAGTTCTTTGTTCGATTGAAGTAGACAGCAAATAAGAATACGAATAGGTAGGGTGAGGAAATGGAAAATGTAATTTTAGAAAGTCAGTTACGCGAGGAGAAAGGTAAGTCAAGAGTAAAATTGTTAAGACGTCAGGGCTTTATTCCTGCTGTGGTTTACGCAGCGGGAAAGGATTCTCTTAGTGTGAAGTTGAGCCGTCATGATTTCCTTCAGTTTATTCATCATCATCACCTGGAGACTACGGTAATCAATCTGAAGGTAAAAGATAAGAAGAAATCATGGACGGTCTTAGTTAAAGATGTACAGTATCATCCGGTTAAAGAGAATGTTATCCACATTGATTTTCAGGAGATAAGTCTTACTTCCGAGATCAAACTAAATGTAAAGATTGTGCCGAAGGGGGAACCGGTCGGGGTTAAACAGGACGGCGGGATGTTAAATCATATACTTTGGGAATTAGAGATAGAATGTTTGCCTACTCAGATACCCGCAGAGATTACGGTGGATGTTGCACTGTTGAAAATCGGTGATGCTATACACGTTCAAGATTTAATCCTGCCCGCCGGGGTGAAGGCAGTAAATCCCCCGGATTCTTTAGTTTTTTCCTTAGAGCCTCCTGCTAAAGAGGAAGAGCCAGAGGCTGGTGTTCTCGCTGAAGAAGAACAGCCGTCTGGGCCTGAGGTGATTAAGGAAAAGAAAGAGGCTCCTGAGGGGGGCGCAGAAGAGGGCTCTTCGGAAAAATGAGTCTAAATAGCTGTAAGAACCCCGAAGGGGGAAGTTTTGGTTTTGTCCTCTAGGCAGGAAGGGAAAACAAAAATAATTGTTGGGCTGGGTAATCCCGGACAAGTCTATAGATATAACCGGCACAACATCGGCTTCCTGTTGATAGATAGATTAAGTGAAGAATCAGGTATTAAAGTAAAACTTAACTTATCTCTCAAAGCCAGCATAGGTAAGGGTAGAGTTGAGGAAAGCCACCTGATTTTAGCTAAACCTTTGTGTTTTATGAATCTTTCAGGGGGTTCGGTTAGTCTTCTGTTGAAGAAATATAACTTAAACCCGGAGAATATGTTGGTGGTATTTGATGATTTAGATTTAGAATTAGGCAGGATTCGTATCAAGCCAAGAGGAAGTTCAGGGGGGCATAAGGGCGCGGAATCAATAATTAAGGCTCTGGGCAGTTCTGATTTTGCCCGTTTGCGCATTGGCATAGGCAGACCCACACGCCGATTATATCCTAAGAACAAAGAGAATAATCGGCGCGGGGATAGCTTAAAACAGAAGCAAAAGATTGTAGATTATGTTTTAAGCAGGTGGACTCTTAAAGAGAAGAAACAGTTAGACGGATATTTACAGCGAGCTGCCGATTGTTGTAAGATGTGGGTTGTTTGGGGTATGACTAAGGCAATGAATGAGTTTAATTAATGTGATTTAGAGTTTTTCTCAGCGGAAGTGAGAAAAACTCTAAATCACATTAACCCTGAGCAAGCAAA
>JAUXFU010000030.1 GCA_030622705.1 Candidatus Omnitrophota bacterium
AAAACCTATAATTAACCCCTTCATTATTTTCCCCCTCACTCGATCCTCGTTCTTTATTTTTTTATTGGTAACCCCCCTCATCCTTTCAGTCCTGTCATTGTTATACCCTGAATAATATACTTCTGAAGGCTCAAAAATACAATCAGCATCGGCAAAGTAGCTACTACCGCTCCTGCCATTACCATTGAGAAATTCGACCCGAACGTACTATTCAACACTGCTAAAATCAAGGGCACTGTACGCATCTGGCTGGTATGAATTACAATCAACGGCCACATAAAATTACTCCATTGCGACAAGAATGTAAAAATAGCCAGCGTAGCCAAAGCAGGTTTAATCAACGGGAAGATTATTAGGCGATAAATAGTAAATTCACTGCACCCGTCAATCTTGGCCGCGTCAATTAAATCATTGGGGATGCTCATAATAAACTGCCGGCAGAGAAATACCCCAAAAGCCAAAGCCAGATTAGGGACAATCAAAGCATAGAAAGAATTAAGCCAACCTAAGTTTTTTACAATGATAAAACCGGGGATAAGATTTACCTGATAGGGAATCATTATCGCGCTTAAAAGAAGTAAAAATAGCTTATCCCTGCCGAAAAAACTATGCTTGGCAAAGGCATAACCGGCTAAAGAACAGAAAAATACATTGCAGATAGTTACCACTACGGCAACAAAAAGACTATTAAATATATAGCGCCCCATAGGCAAAAGATAAAATAGCTCCTGATAAGGCTTAAGCGTTGGATGATGCACGTAAAAAGATGGCGGGTAGGTCTGGATTTCCTCAATTGGCTTAATCGAGGTAACAATCATCCAGATATAAGGAATAGCCATACACAAAGCCGCAACCGTCAGCAACGTATAAATAATAAAACTAGTCAGGTTTCTTTTTGCTCTAATCGATGAGATTCTCATTTTTAATCGCGAACGCCCACGGATTTTTTCTATCCGCGGCAATCCGTCTAATTAATCCGCGGTAATCCGTGATTAACCCCTGAGTTTTTAAATTGATTAATATTAATATTCAAACCGCGCGCGGACTACCTTAAGGTTAAACAGAGTCGCAAGAAAGATAACTGCAAACAAAATATAGGCAATAGCAGAGGCATACCCCATCTCAAACCTCTGAAATCCCTTTGTATAAAGATAGGAAACTATAGTTAACCCGGAATCCAGAACACCGCCCACCCCCTCGCTGGTACCTGCGGTCATAATATACGCTAGCTCAAAAACCTGGAAGGAATTAATTACCGACATTATCAGCACAAAGAGTATCGTCGGACGAAGTAAGGGTAACGTAATATGCCAGAATTTATGCCAGCCGCCCGCGCCGTCTACCTCAGCAGCTTCATAGAAGGTATTAGGAATTGTTTGCAGCCCCGCGAGCAGAAGAATCATATTATAGCCGACTCCGCCCCAAATAGCCACAATCATAATTGCCGGAAGTATCCATGTCGGGCTCATTACCCAATCAATAGGATTTAACCCAAACTTCATCAGCCAATGATTGATTAAACCGTATTTCTCCCCGGCAAAAAGCCATTTCCAGATTACCGCATAAGCAATTACCGGAGTTACTACAGGCATAAAGAACATTGTTTTATAGAAATTTTTAAATCTTACTTTCTGGTCAATAGCTACAGCCAACAACAAAGATATCGTAATCCCTACCGGCACCACCCCAACTACATAAAGAGCGGTATTACTCATCGCCTTCCAGAAGCGCGGATCATTAAAGAAAATTTGACGGTAATTCTCCAAGCCAACCCACTGAGGAGGACTAAGGACGTTGTATTTGGTAAAACTTAAGAACAAAGAAACAATAACAGGAATAAACACAAACACAACAAACAAAATAACCGCAGGAGCAATAAACAAATAAGCGTATCTTTGCCGGATTAATTCCTTGAGTAAACTCTTCTTAGGCTGCATAGCTTTTCACAAAATCTACAACCTGATCCTCAATACTAGATTTCTGTTTTTACGAGCATCAAGAATCAAGCATCGCCACCGCCAAAAGGCGGGGTGCCGCCAGAGGCGGCAAGCATCGAAAATTATATTGCATACTTCTGCGCGAACTCCTTAAGCATACATACTGCCTTAGGGATATATACCAATTCATCCTGATTATGTAAATCCTGGCCCTCAAATTCCAAAGACACAAATCCCCGGTAACCTGCTTTTTTAATAACCGAAAATATCCGGTCATAATCAAACTCCAGCTCTCTTGCGTCTTCGCTTATATGATGAACCTTAGCGTGAAGGTGAGACGCATAGAAAATAGTATCCTCGATTGCCTTGTAATTATCCACATCATGATAATTTCCCGTGTCCAGATTTATCTTCACCCATTCTGAATTTAACTCTTTTATTAATCTTAGGATATCCACGGCAGTAGGGAGAAAACCTCCTCCATTATGCGGCTCAATAGCTAAAACTATGCCTGCCTGTTTTGCCGCCTGTTCGCACTCTCTGATACATTCAACCATTGCCGGCCAGAGCTTATCTTTATCTTCATAAGGCCATGGCCATCCGGCAAATATCCTCAATATCGGTGCCCCCAAAATATAACCTACCTCAAGCCAGTTTTTGACCATCTCGACCTCTTTTATTCTTTCTTCCGGATTCGGTTTTCCGAAATTATTCCCGGGAGAAAGACAAGCAATAGTAAGCTGTAGATCCGTGGCCATCTTCTTATAGCTAATCAATGTTTTCTTATCTGTCTTAGGCAAATGATCCGCAATAATGTCTATTCCCCCTACTTTAAGCTCCTCAGCGCAGATCTTTAATAGTGCGGGAAAATCCACTTTTCCCGATTCCAATGACTTATGATACGACCAACTGCATAACCCTAACTTCATCTTATTACCCCCTCTTTCTTTTCTTCTAACTACTAATCTTCACCCATTTACCCCGCCTATTTGATTCGTAAGCAGCTAATATTACCTTGAGTGTCTGACGGCCCTCTTCTCCGGAGACAAACGGTTTTTGCTTCTTTCGGATACAATCAAGAAAATAATGGACCGCATTCTCCCATCCGCCGCCTGAACCAATCTCAGGATATTTTTCCTTCAGGGTACAATTAGGATCCTGTCCTTTACCTGTCTTAGCCAGCGTAACAAACACCGGATGCTCGGTGCCGATTGCGGTTGTCATCTTGCCCTTTTCTCCATAAACATAGGTTAATACCTCATAAGGCCGGGTGGTCCAGCTGCATTCAAATTCCCCCTTTGTTTCATCCTCAAATTTTAACAGCACTGTCGCATTATCGTCTACCGGAATCCTTTTCTCCAGGGTCTGGATTCGGGCAAAGACCTCAACCACCCTCTTTGCCTTAAACCAACGGATTAAATCAGCAATATGAACCCCGATATCAACCATACAGCCGCCGCCGGACTTCGCCTTATCGTAATACCAACCGCTTTTACCCTCTGACCAGTACTCCGGCCCGGCATGCCCGATTCTCCCCCGGATATTATGGATCTTACCTAAAATACCTGCCTCAAGCACCTTTTTTGCTGCCCGGTGGACCGGATCAAACCTCTGCGTTTGCTCAACCATTAAAGATACCCCTGCTGCCTTAACCTCCTTGATCATATTGTCTGCTGCCTTAAGAGAAATAGTAATTGGCTTCTCAACTAAAATATGTTTTTTATTCCTCGCTGCCTCAATAGCCATTTTTTCATGCAGGCAATTTGGCGTATTGACAAAAACAGCATCTATATCATCCCTCTTGACTAATGCCCTCCAGTCCCTGAGAATATCCGTATTCTTTAAATCAAAACTCTTAACCAGGCTTTCAGCGCGATTGTATATTATATCACATAAACAGACAATTTCACATTTATGTTTATAACTCACTATATTTGGCAAGCTTGCCCTTTCCGTAATCTTACCACAGCCAATTATCCCTACCCTTATTGCCATTACATCCCTCCTGTTCTCAATAAACCGCTTTCCACTAAAATAAAACTAAAACACATATTCAAATTTCGCAGAAGCTATCCAGTAAGAAGATGTTATCTTATCATCTACATCATAAGTTGTACCCATATGAGGGCCTGCGTAAAATTCCTGATGCTGAATACCTGCAGTATCAATATCCACATACTTACCGCCTATCTGCAATAACCAATCAGACAAGAATTTCCAATTCGCGCCCAGCCCTAAAAAATAGGCATCTCCATCGCAATCTGCTGTTGAAAGCTTGTATCTTAAGATATGGTCGTCTATATCTTCAGCTTCAGCCCAGGGAGAATAACCAAATTCTAAATTTAGTTGAAATTTATCCCCGAGTAATATATGATTATCTAATCCTAAATAGGGAATGCTATATTTTACCTCATAATCCCCTACCTTCCCTGAAACAAAACTTGTATACATAGGATGATACGGCCCATAGCCGACCTGATTCAAATTATAAATACCGTATTCCAATTTCTGATATTTATATCCTAACATCGGCCCAATAGTAATATTCTCAGTAGGCCAAAAGTTATAAATGAAATTTAAATCTACTGCATTAAAATCCAGTTCCGCGTCTGATTCGGAATAAATATCCAAACCAGGATGGCCATCGCCGTCAAGCCAATCCGAATCTTTCACCTTGCCTGCTTTATCACTAATACTTGTAACCCATTCAATATTAAACCTTGTTTTATCTCTATCTTGCTTAATCTCTTCACCCTCTTTGCCTTTTATATGCAAGACTACAACAACACCCAACAAGGCATTGTCTACAGGAAACTCTAATTCGCTTGCGCCCCCGCTAAAGCTAATACGGTAGGTGCTGTCTCCGGTAATATATCCGGTTTGCAGTCCTAATCCTAAATTTATCAAAAATCTTTGCTCAGGCGACCAGTCAAGCACCCAATACTCCTTCTCTTTTTTAACAGCTTGAGAGCTATCTGAAAACTGCGGGGTATAATCTTCCTCACTCATATCAGCATTAGATAATTCGAGCCTATCCAGCGCGGCGGCTATAGCCTGAGACCGGGAAGAAAAGGCAAAAGCAGAAGATGCGCCTGTAATTGCCAAAGAAAACAAAACAATCAAAAAAAAAGCAACTATCCTCTTTGCCATAGTCTTTCAGAGGGCCCTTAAAACATTCATTTGAAATATATCTTTTTCTTCAGCCGGGCAGATCTGTAAATATTCCAGATTATCTTCTGGGTCTTAAGCGCCTCTTGTCCGTTTACCTCCGGCTCGCGAGCCTCACGCAGCGCCCGGTAAAACTCATCTATCTGCACCCAATGGCAGAAACCCCAATAATCCCTCCTGTTCTCTCCGTAATCAATATATTCACCCTGGTGCGGCTTTGCCTTAATCTCCCTGCCGTCATAAAAGCCGATCCTCGCGGAATCCTTAATCATCTTCACTCTGCCGTTTTGACATTCTATCTCAATCTCCGGGTCAGCATCAAAACAATAAAAATTTATCAGATAAAAACAGATGTAGGCGCCCCTTTTAAACCTGATTACCCCTTCAGCCAAATCTTCAACCTCGATAGACTTATGCATCCTGCGCGCGACGTTTGCCTCAACATAATCAACCTTATCGTCAATAAGCCACCTTAAAACATCGATAAAATGTATTGACTGATCGATTAATACCCCGCCTCCCTCCTTATCCAGCCTCCCCTTCCAGTCGCTTTTCTTATAATAGCTATCCGGCTTATGGTAGGAAACAATAAGTTTTGCTGCCTTAACCTTACCCAATTTGCCGTTTAACAAATTCTGTTTTATCAGTTGTGAACCAGGATTATATCTGTTCTGGGAAATCACCCCTAATCTTACCCTATTCTGTTTAGCTACCCTGATCATTGCTTGCCCGTCGCGGGGATTAATCGAAATCGGCTTCTCGGTTAAAACATTTATCCTCTTTTTCAACGCCTGGATCGCCATTGACGGATGTAGATAATGCGGGGTTAAGATATGAACGGCATCAAGTTTTTCCTCTCTAAGCATCCTCTCATAATCAAAATAACAGCGGCAGTTATATCTCTTTGCCGCCTTGCGCGCCCGGGATGGACGGATATCACAAACTGCAGCCACCTCTACCCCGGGGATATTAATTAAAGACTGAGCATGCATAAGAAATATATTACCGCACCCGACTAAGCCTGCCCTAAACCCCATCGCTTTGCTCCTAACTAGGCTTTTAATTCTTTGACCGACGTTCTCTTAATCAACCTTGTATTACCCAGAAGAATTTTAACCGGCTGTTTTAGCCTCTTTCTGATAACCTTAACCAGACAACTTACCCCAAACTCAGCTAATTCAGCAAGAGGCTGGCCTATCGTACTTAAGCTCACCCGCGCAGAGCAGGCTTCAGGGATATTATCAAATCCGAACAAAGAAATATCTTTACGAATCCGCAAACCCGCTTCCTCTATTGCCTTGATTGCCCCCAGAGCCATCTCATCTCCGGCAGCAAAAACAGCAGTAGGAGACACCCTAAGATTCAAAAGCCTCTTCATCGCCCGCCTGCCCGACTCCTTGCTCCAGTCGCCGGTTACAACATACCGCTTATTTAAATCTATGCCTCTTTCCCTTAATGCCCTTTTAAACCCCTCCAGCCTCTGGATACCTGCCTGGGCAGTTAATTTGCCGGTGATAATAGCAACCCGCCTGTGCCCTGAGGCAACAAGATAATCTACTGCCTCAAAACCGGCCTTCTCATTATCAATACCAATACAATTCTCAGCTGAATCCTTATTATAATAATTCAGGATTATATAAGGTATCTTTCTTCTCCTTGCTCTTTTAATAGCCAACTCGTTGTCCATAACATCGGCAAAGAGTATGCCGGAAACAGCGGGTATTTCCCCTGCGGTCTCAATCAATAAATCCACATTTTCCCTGATTGCCGCCCGGCTTACCTCTTTAATAATCTCAAGGGTATAAAAGGTAGAAAACATTTTCTGATAATGAGGAATAATTAAACCAACGGTTAAACGATTCTTTTTCATTTTATGCTACCCAACATTTCAACATTAAAACCAAAGTCTTGTCTATTTCAAAACCGGTAACTTCTATTCTTGCCCCCCTACATTTTCCTTACAAACAAATCAAGGGAATACAGAAAATCGCTAAGAAATCATCAGTGAATCCGATTTTCTTATGCTCCGGGAATTTATTTACCGCACAATTAGAATCTTTTTGGCATCTTTGTCTTTTTAGGGCTTACGGCTAAATGGAGGTTACCCAATATATACGTAAGGAGCGCCGTAACGTGCCGTAAGTTCAAAAAGACGGCGAAAAGATTCGTGCGGGAAATAAATTCCCGGAGCATAGGTTCCGCCGATTCTGTATTAAGATTTACCTCACTAAATAAAATAAATCTAACGGTTTCTTCAGCGAATGGCTTGACCTTATCTTACCATTTAAAAATCGCCTTTGAGCGAAACAACTGTTAGATTCATTCTACTTTAACTCTCTGCACTTACAACTTAACATATCCCGCTTTTTATCCAACTACCTCCATAATACCGGAGCTAACTCCATAAGCTGAGCCTTTTCTAAATGAATGCCCACGCGCCGCTGCGTGGTATCAGGCAAGGATGAAGCCCACATTACTTCACCGCGGGTATAAAACGAACCACGATTTTCCGGAAGCTCTAACCACATCTCTAAAGATGTCTGCGGAGAAAGTTTCTCTGCGCTCGTCATACCTACTCCATCAGCACTAATGTCTACTGACTGTCCCGTAGACTCCCTATTGCTTCCCGAGGCCAAAAATCTTACGGGAAACCTAATTGGAATCCGGGCAAATATGCGCTTATCAGCAACATTCCCTTCTTGCATCATCACCCTTCCTTTCTCTGTAGCTTTCTCATAAAAATTCACTTTGTGAATTTCTGCAGGCCCCGCTTCTTTTTACTTAAATCCTACGCTACTGCGTAGAAAAAAACGAAGTTCATTAAACTTAACATAATTTTATCAGGA
>JAUXFU010000167.1 GCA_030622705.1 Candidatus Omnitrophota bacterium
AACGGAGTATCAAGCATCAAGGATCAAGGAACGAGTATCAAGCATCAAGGAGCGAGGATCGAGCATCAAGTATCTATTATTCACAATTCTGTTTCTTGTTTCGATTTTCGTGTTTTCAACAACTGCCTATGCGCAGGGTTCGGCAGTGGTATATTTAGGCGAGGCCCAGGAGGTAATCAAGCCAATATTAGAAAGAGACTTGGGCCAGATCCTGCCCGGGTTTAAGGTTGAATTTGTGGGCTATCAGCAGCCGCAGGCAAAACAGGTTATCGAGCAGTATAAGCTTCGCTTTCTGCCGTTTGTGGTTCTAAGCGAAGATATTATTAACGCGCCGAATTTTCTTGCCCTTGCGCGCAACGGGACTATTGAGAAGACGGATAATCTGTTTTATATCTCGCCTAAGATGCTTAAGGGGTACGGATTTTATATACTGGCAAGTAAGAAGCTTGAGCGCCAGGTAGATGTTTATACCAGGAGTTTTTGTCCTTATGGCCAGCCGGCATTAAGGGAATTGATTAATTTAATCAGGCAGGAGAACCCGGATCTCGCTTTATGGGTTCGCTTTATTACTACGTTCAGGGCTTATGGCATTGATTCTCCTGCCGGGCCTGAGGAGATAAGGGAGGATATCCGTCAGTTGATTATTCAGAAGGATTATTCCGATAAATTCTTTGATTATATCTTAGCGCGCCAGGTGATGCCTCTGGAGGATGCATTTGCTACTACTGGATTAGACAGCCCGGCAATCGAGGCAAAAGAGCAGGAAGGCCTGGCAATGTTAAATCAGGACGCGCAATTAGCCGTAGCCTACAGGATTGATTCGTCTCCTGTGTTCTTATGGGAGAATCAATATCTCTATTATTCCTGGCAGGGGTTTAAACCGGTTATCTTAGGATTGATAGAGCAGCAAAAACAAAAGGCACAACAGGTCAAAGAAGTAGAGAAGCCGAAGAAAAAGGGCTGGAGGTTGTTTGGGAGATAATTTTTAGTTCGTTATTTTCGTTACTCTCGTTAGGCCCGTTACTCTCGTGAGCTTGTTGAGTGACAGAACGGGAGTAACGAAATGAACAAAACGGAAGTAACGGAAGTAACGAAAATAGGAGATAAGATGAAGAAGAGCGGGTTTTGGATTTTTTGCGTATGTATAGGACTTATTCTCTTAACGGGCAAAACGGGAATAACGGATACAACGGGAGTAACCGGAATAACGGACGCGCTTAACGAATTAAAGACCACGCATCCAAACAAGGCAGCACGAATTTATGAAATGATGGCGGATGGCTTTGTAAAGGAAAAGGATTTTTCACAGGCTGCGGATTTTTATCGGCAGGCATTAGGGCTTGACCCGGATAATGAAGGAGTTCTTACTAAATTAGCGGATTGTTATCGCAATCAGAAAAACCCAGAGCAGGAAATCGCAATCTTCAGAAGATTAACCAGTCTTTATTCCAATAATCCATTTTATTATCAGCGGTTATCCGGGCTTCTTGTTAAAGCCGGTAAGGCCGAAGAGGCAGATGGGGTTTATGAAACCCTTGTTGAAAATAACCCCTATAGCGTTGAGGCCTTTCGCCGGGCAGCGGCTTATTTTGCCGTAAATAAGGATTATATAAGGGCAATTGCCCGGATAGAAAAGGCAATTCAGCTTGACCCCAATGCGCTAAGCCTGCGTTTTCAACTCGGCTCTGTTTTGTCTCAGGCAGGTAAGCTCGACCAGGCACAGGCCGTATATCAGGAAATAATAGATTCTCAGCACGAGGCACAGATAAAGGAAAATGCGATTAATCAATTAGTAATCCTTAAAAAACAGCATAATAAGCTTTCCTCTTATATCGTAGAGTTAGAGGAGAAATTAAATAATAATCCTGATGATATTAATCTTTTGGCTGTTGCTGCCTGCGCCTATTTTATAGATGGCAGCTCGGATAAGGCAGCGGGTACATATAAAAAGATAATCAAGCAGCTCCCCTTCCAGCGCACAAATTACAACCGGCTGATGGAGATTTATAATAACCAGGCCCGCGTTGACGAGGTTTGCGGGGTGTTAGAGTCAATGCTTAAGGCTTGGCCTGAGGATTTATCCTTGTATCATCGCTTAGCACAAACTTATTTAAAACACGGCAAGGGCAATATGGCGGTTAAGACATATAAAAAGGCATTAAAGATACAGCCAAACAACCCCAATCTTTTATTTGGCCTTGGCGAGGTTTTTTTAAGACAGGACAAGTTTAGCGAGGCGCACAAGAATCTCGCTATTTGTGTTTCCTTAGAGCCGCGGAATACACAGTATCAGGAGAAATTAGAAATAGCCAAAAAGGGCAGGCAGGCGCAGGGAATAAAGGAAGAAAAAACAGCCAAGCCCGCCGGGGAAAAGAAACCGTGGTGGAAGCGGCTGTTTGGGTGGTAGGAAAAAGCACCCTTTCGGGTGCTGTCCCGGAAGCGCGAGGATAGCAGGCCAAAGCCTGCTACGGAGAGTATCTTAGAATGAAATTAAAAGAAATAGATTTGTTTTGCTCACGAAATTTATTGAGGTTGATTGTCTGAAGACAAGGAGAGTTAAAATGAGATACCCAAAATCAAGAAAAAAAGGTAATTTGGTAATTAGGAGATTAGGATTTGGGGATTGGGTAATTAGGAGAGTAGGGATAAAAGCCTTTCC
>JAUXFU010000170.1 GCA_030622705.1 Candidatus Omnitrophota bacterium
AGCTCGGTAATATTTTCGGTCTATGACTTCTGAGTGATGGATTTCTCTGGATATAGAACTTGGCGCTCTATGAAGACTTAAAGCTATCGCCCGTAGACTATATCCTGAAGCAATTTGTCGACTTATTTCTTCGCGCTCTATCACTGTGAGTCTTTGATATTTAACCATATGCAACTCCTTTCTTCTGCTATTATAGCAGATTAAGGTGTTGCACTAGTTGCTTGAACCGAAGCACTTCTATCAGAACTCATTGTTAGTCATAGGGTTAAATAGAAACGGTCTTGAAAAGAGATGGGGAGGGAGGGGCAGGTATGTTAGCCAGGGTTTATTCAGCGTCTATTTTTGGTATTGAGGTTTATCCGGTGGAGATTGAGGTGGATATTAGTTCAGGTTTGCCTCGGATAAATATGGTTGGGCTTCCTGATCCGGCAGTGAAGGAGAGCAGGGAGCGTGTTAATTCAGCGATAAAGAATTCCGGTTATGTCTATCCCGATGGAAAGGTTACCATTAATCTTGCTCCGGCAGATATTAAAAAGGAAGGCCCCTGTTTTGATTTACCCATTGCCTTAGGGATACTTGCCAGTTCGGGACAGCTCAATCATCAGAATCTGAATGATTATTGTTTGTTAGGTGAGCTTTCTCTGGATGGAAAAGTCAGGTTAATAAAGGGCGCTTTATCAATTGCCTTGAGTTTAAGAAAGCAGAAGGATAAAAAGGGGCTTATTCTTCCTTATGAGAATGTTGCTGAAGCAGCGGTAGTTAGAGAGATTGAAGTTTATCCGGTAAAGAATCTTATTGAGGCAGTGGGTATTATTAGCGGCAGTATTTCTATCCCTGCTCAAAAGATAGATTTATCTGAAGTTCTTAAAGGCGCAAATAAGCTGGATGAATTGGATTTTTCTGATGTTAAAGGGCAGTTGTCCGTGAAGAGAGCGCTGGAGGTAGCTGCTGCAGGGGCTCATAATGTTATGATGATTGGCCCGCCAGGCGCAGGAAAGAGTATGTTGGCGAAGCGGTTCGCCGGCATACTGCCGGATATGAGTCCTGAGGAGTGTCTGGAAACCAGCCAGATTTATAGCGCTGGCGGAATGCTTCAACCAAATCAGGGTTTAGTTATTAAACGTCCCTTTCGTGCGCCTCATCATACTGCCTCAGATGTTGCCTTAGTCGGTGGAGGGACTATTCCCAGGCCGGGAGAGGTGAGCTTGGCGCATAATGGGGTTTTATTTCTTGATGAATTACCTGAATTTCATCGTAATGTCCTTGAGGCATTAAGACAGCCATTAGAAGAGGGGTGGGTGGGTGTTTCCCGGATATCAAAAATGGTTGTTTTTCCCTCCTCTTTCTGTTTAATTGCGGCAATGAATCCCTGCCCATGCGGATTTTTTGGTGATAAGTCTCGTATCCGGCAATGTCATTGCAGCCCTCACCAGATACTGAAATATCGAACAAAGATTTCCGGGCCTTTAGCTGACCGTATTGATATTCATATTGAGGTTCCGGTAGTCAGGCCTGCCGAATTAATTCAGCCAATAAGGAGTGAGTCCTCAGGAGAGATTAAACAAAGAGTAAATCAAGCAAGAAGGAAGCAAATGGAGAGGTTTCTATATACCGGCATCTATTTTAATTCCCGTATGAGCCATAAACAGATAAAAAATTTCTGTCAGATAAGTGAATTAGCAAAACAGCTCTTAAGACAGGCGATAAACGAGTTGGATTTTTCTGCCCGTGCCTATGATAAAATTCTGAAGGTTGCCCGAACAATTGCTGATTTAGCCAATCAGGATGAGATTCAAGCCGAGCACATTGCCGAGGCAATTCAGTACCGCAGTCTGGATAGGAATTTATGGTTGTAGGTTAAGGATGGAAACTAACCCTGGTGTTTTTATGGTGAAAGTATATAAGACCCTTTCTCTAATAGGAATCAGGAAGGTCTATCTTTTAGGATTATACAGATTCTTATGGTTTAAAAATCTGTGTAATCGGTAACTAAATCTGGGCAATCATTTTTTAAAACTGTAAGTTTTGTTTACAGTGTGCCTACCAATCTCAACATTTTTGGTCTATTTGGAGCCTCTATCTACTTTCTTTAAAAATTTTATCTCTAAGTCGAATAATAAGTTATAGCTATTTATGGGAATTATAGCTTAATTGGTATAAGATATGCAATCATTCATTATGATTGTAAAAAAAGGGGGAGTAGAATTATTAACCACCTGATAGTCATAGGGGGGTGGAAATGCTGAAAACAGAACAGGCAACAGTGCAAGAAGAGGGGTTATTCGAGATATTGAATATGTATAATGACCTCTTGAAAGAATGGTGGTATGATTTGACTTTTGAAGAACAGAAGATTTGGCTTTGGAACGCAAAAATGGAAATGAGAAGAATCAAATACAGAAGATAGCTTTAAGAGTTGTATAGGTTAGTCTTTAAAGCCGCCTCAGCCTACCTTGTTGAAAACAGGGTAGGCTTTTTACATATATTTATAACATATATATTTGTAACGTGCTGTAATCCCAAAGTGATAATGTCCTAATTAGCCAAAGTTAAAATGTCCCCTTTTAAAGATGCTATAATGCGCTTTTTGGAAGGAGG
>JAUXFU010000155.1 GCA_030622705.1 Candidatus Omnitrophota bacterium
CAGGAATTGGGGGGGAGGGTTGATGCTCCGGTTTTAGCCGGAGGTATCTGGGAGGCGCTTATTACCACTGCGGCCGGGCTATCCGTAGCAATTCCGGCAATAATCTTTTATCATTACCTTGAAGGCAAAGTGGATAATTTCTCCTCTCAGATGAAGAATACTGCTGAAATGTTAATGGAGTGGTTAGGTATTGAAGAGCCAAGAGTAAAAGAAGGCAGACAACCAAGCGAGGATGTGGAATATGGAGTTTGAGGGAAGAAAAAGAATAACGATGCATCTGGATATTGCTCCTTTGATTGACATTGTATTTTTGCTTCTTATTTTCTTTATGCTTACTGCCAATTTCATAATGCAGCCGGGAATAAAGCTGACTTTACCGACTGCAGTAATTGCTAAGCATCAGGAAGAGGAAAATATTAGCGTATTTATAAGCCGGGAGAATGAGATATATCTTAATGACCAGGCGATTGATATTAATGAGTTAAGGGCTGTCCTGGAAGAAAAATTGCAGAGTAATAAGAAAAAAACTGTAATCCTGAAAGCTGATGAGAAAATAAACCTTGGTTTAGCGGTTAAGGTAATGGATATTGCTAAACAGGCAAATGCCCAGGGATTAGTAATATCCACTCGGATGGAAGATAAGCTATAGGATAAGTTTCAACAGAATGAAGGCATTGATTCTATTACCTCGGCTACAGAGTCAACCCCCGTTACAAATTCTAATTTCAAACGGGACAGATAGATGAAAAATATTCCCGGGCAGGGTTTGATAAAGATAACGCTTTTGTTTTCCTCGACACTGCACTTTTTATTTTTAGGTTTACCCATAAGCAGGTTATTTATTTCCAGGCAGGTTCCTCAAAGGGAAAAAGAATTTCAGGTAAGAATAGAGGTTGAAAAACCACCCCTCTTGCCGAAGATAGATATAATGGATGAGGAAAAGAAGTTAAAAGAGGTAATAAAAGAATCTAAACCTCCCGAGCCTGAATTGGAGCCTCAGCCTAAACAGGAAAAGGTAGCGCAAGAATCAAAACCGGAACCTAAGGAGCAGATCGAAGAAATAATGATAGAAGAGCCAAAGCCAGAGCCATCCAAAGAACTAATCGAAATAATAAATCCTCAAGAAGAAGCGACGTTGCGTTACCAGGATATGGTTAAGCAAAGGATTGAGTCTTATCGTAGATACCCTGACTGGGCAAAGAAACAAGGCTCTGAAGGGATAGTTTATCTTACATTTATAGTTTTATCCAACGGAGTTGCTAAAGATATAAACATCATTCATACATCCTGCTTTGATATTCTTAACAATGAGGCAGTCTCTACCATAAAAAGAGCCAACCCTTTTGCCCCTATCCCTAAGAATTTAAACTGTTCTTGCCTTAAGATAGAAGTAGCTGTTGTTTTTAAGCTAAAGTAGGCTTTTTCCGTCGACGATAAATCTGAGTGAATATGTAAAAAGGAAGGGCATCCGCGTTGGATTTGCGAGAATCTGCGTTAAAAGCTACTTTTTTAGAATTCCCCGCAAGAAATGTTTGACAAGCAAATTTAGTGTGCTATCATTTCTATAAATGTCCCCACGCCAAAATCTTTGGCGTGGGGATAAAACTTTTAATGAGTGAAATGGATTTAAGATTAACCCCGTTATCGCAGGAGCATAAAAAATTAGGGGCGAGGTTCGCGCCTTTTGCCGGCTGGCTGATGCCTGTTCAGTATGCCGGCATTATTGCCGAACACAACTGGACGCGCCAGAGGGCTTCGGTTTTTGATATCTTCCATATGGGAGAGTTTATTATTGATGGAGAGTCAAAAAGAGCTAATCTGGAGCGGATATTGACGGTTGATTTAGATAGTATGCCTAACGGCGCCTGCCGTTATGGATTTATGCTAAATGAAAAAGGCGGAATAATCGATGATCTTCTTGTCTATAGGCTAAAGCAGGACAGATGGATGCTTGTGGTTAATGCGGCCACGATAGATAAAGACGAAGCCCATCTTAAAAGGTATTTATCGGATAACTCTAAAATAGAAAATGTTTCGAATATAACCGGAAAACTTGATTTGCAAGGCCCTGATTCTCAGGTTGTACTTAAACAGGCCCTAAATTTGAGAGTCGAGAATCTTAAATATTATACGTTTGGCCGCTTCTCGATCTTGGGTGAGGACAGTATTGTCAGCCGCACCGGTTATACCGGAGAATTGGGCTACGAGATATATTTAAGCAATGGGAAGATAGAGAATTTATGGAGTCTTCTTCTGAAGGATAAAAGGGTGAGGCCCGCGGGTTTAGGGGCAAGGGATACCCTGCGTTTAGAAATGGGTTATTCTTTATACGGCCAGGATATAAACGAAGAAATTACTCCTTTGCAGGCAGGTTTAGAAAGGTTTATTGATTTTAATAAGGATTTTATCGGAAAAGACGCGCTCACAGAACAGAAGAATAAGGGCATAGCAACAAGGCGTATATATTTTATCGCGGATTCACGGCGTGCCCCAAGGCATAATTATAGAATATACAGTAACACAAAAGATATTGGTGTTGTAACCAGTGGGTCGTTCTCCCCGGGGCTTTCCCGCGGTATCGGTATGGGATATATAAAAAGCAGCTATGAGAAAATAGGCAGCAAGGTTGCTTTAAAGGGAAACAAAACAGAATTAGATGCTGCTATAACCAACAGGCCATTTTATAAAACGGGTTCGGTCAAATGAAGCCGAGACTTATGGAGCGAATCGCTCATAAGTCTCTGGCTGAATTTGACCCCGCCCTTTCTTACTTCGTAGCGTTTCTTCGCAGCAGGAAAGGGCGGGATTCAATTCATAGACGCCCCGGCTGTCGCCGGGACTACAACTAAGTCGGATCGTA
>JAUXFU010000169.1 GCA_030622705.1 Candidatus Omnitrophota bacterium
AATTTGCCAGAAGCGTCTCCGGCGACTTAGACTCTTGTTCAATTCTATCGAATTTCTCTTCTACCTCCGTAAGTCTTTTAACAAGATTACTGAATTCCTCACCTTGAATCCTCTCAACCTGCGCAAATTCTTTCTTTTCTTTGTCTAATCCGGCTATAATTTCTAATTCGGCTCTAATCCCATCCTCTTGCTCAACTATCTGTTTTACAACATCCTCGATTTGCCGTTTTTCCTTTTCTAAAGACTCCAAGAATCTTTTTATGTTTTGTTTTGTTTGTAAAAAAAATTCCAGATTCTGCAGTGTAGAGCTACTCTTTTCTAAAAGACCGTTAATCTCCTTCAAATCATTAGCTTCAACTCCGGTAATAAGAAAAATCTCTTCTGAATATTTCTGCTCTTGAGCAATTGCCTCTTTCAGCTTGGCAACATTGCTTAATAAACTATTATGAAATGAGCTGTAATCCATATCAAAATTAATAAGGTAATCTTTAATTCTGCCGGCTTGCTTATTTATAAAACGGCGATACACCCATTTATGCAGCCATTGAACACCGGATATTTCTTTTATTAACTCATTAATTTTTTCTTCTACCGGCTTAAAGTCACTAATAATATCTGAGACATATTTAAGTGAATCCTGGCATATAATAGTCGCGAGAACTGCTTTTTTAAGTTCCCCGGGGTTGCCCCCTAAGACAATGTCTATCCCCCTGCCGGCCATATTGGTGGCGACGGTTACCTTTCCCTCTCTGCCTGCTTCTGCGATTATTCTTGCTTCTTGCTTATGATCCTTAGCATTCAAGACCTCATGCGGAATACCTCTTTTCTTAAGTAACTGGCTCAATTTTAGATTCTTTCCAACAGACGTTGTTCCCACGAGAACCGGCCTGTTCAGATTATGAAGTTTAACGATTTCCTCTGCCACCGCATTGAACTTCTCCTTCTCGGTCTTATAAACACAATCCGGGTATTTTCTGCGGATAAGCTTCCGATTAGTGGGAATAACCACCACGTCTAATTGATAGATTGCCTTGAACTCCTGCGCCTCGGAGAATGCGGTTCCGGTCATACCGGCTAATTTGTCATACATCCGGAAGTAGTTTTGAAAGGTAATTGTCGCTAAGGTCTGATTTTCCCGTCCGATTCTTAAATTCTCCTTAGCCTCAATTGCCTGATGCAGGCCGTCTGACCAGCGTCTACCCGGCATAAGCCGGCCGGTAAATTCATCAACGATAATAACCTGACCATCCCTGACCACATAATCCACATCTCTTGCAAAATGTTCCTTGGCGCGCAAGGCAGCAATAGCATGATGGCGGTATTCAACAGTTTCCATACTATACAGATCGTCAACTCCAAAAGCACGAGTGGCTTTTACCTCGCCTGCCTCGGTAAGAGCAACCGTTTTATTCTTCTCATCCGCAATATAATCAAAACCTTTGGACAAATCATCACCCTTATATTTAGCATCAATCTCATCTCTCTCTGTAATTCGACGCCCTTTAAGATTGCGGGATATCTTTTGGGCTATATAATATTTTTCCGTTGAATCCTCAGCCGCCCCTGAGATAATCAGAGGAGTACGTGCCTCATCAATAAGTATAGAATCGACCTCATCGACAATAGCGTAGAAAAAAGGACGCTGCACTAAAGTATCCAAAGAATACTTCATATTATCACGCAGGTAATCAAATCCGAATTCATTGTTGGTACCGTAGGTAATATCGCACCCATAAGCTGCCTGCCTCTGTTCGTCAGGCATATCATGCTGGATAACCCCTACGCTTAAACCTAAGAATTCGTATATTTGCCCCATCCATTCAGCATCGCGCCGCGCAAGGTAGTCATTCACCGTAATAATGTGTACTCCTTTTTTGAGAAGTGCGTTAAGATAAGCCGGCAGGGTCGCTACCAGCGTCTTGCCCTCTCCTGTGGTCATCTCGGCAATTCCGCCTTCATGAAGCACAACTCCTCCGGCAATCTGAACATCAAAATGCCTCATACCGATAGTACGAAGACTTGTCTCCCTGATAACCGCAAAGGCTTCAACAAGCACATCGGTGAATATCTTATTGCAGGCTGACTTTAATCTTTCTTTTATCCTCTCCTTCTCCTGAGGAATTGCCACTGATAAAAGCTTCTGTTCTAATTCCTTAATCTCAGGCTGATGCCGTTTGGACTCTTTACAAATACGCCCGGAGAACTCCTCAGTCTTCCTGCGTAAATCCCCGTCAGAAATATTTTTTATCTCTGGCTCAAGTTTATTTACCGCATCAACTATAGCGGCGGCTTTAACCATCCTATTCACTGAGGATAAAGGCATATCTGGATGCAATGTAATATTCACATCAGGATACCGCCGCTTAATTAAATTTTGCTTCCTGGCTAAAATTGATTTTTTGATAAACTGAAGCATCTTTTAAAGTTTCGTAATATTGCGTGAGGTTACATAAAGTTCTGTTATGTTGCTTTTATTTTTTGCAACCTTAAGAAACATTACCGAACCTTAAGTAACCTTATCTAACCTCTTTTTTTAGATACGCCTCAATAAAACCATCCAGCTCGCCGTCCATTACGGCATTAACATTGCCTGTTTCGAAGGCGGTGCGGT
>JAUXFU010000195.1 GCA_030622705.1 Candidatus Omnitrophota bacterium
CTTGTTTTCCGAACTCTCCAGCTGCTTTGAGATACGCGCTGTTTCCAGTCTTTGTAGAAGCATTGCATAGATTTCCTCATTTACATGCCCGTCACGGGTAAGACGCGCCAATTCCTGTTCCTGCTTGGGGATAGAATCGGCAATATCGATATAATCCTGATAATCCTTAACGTTAATACTTTCAGCTGCCTTTTTAATCTGCTCCAAGCGTTTTTCCTTAAGTGAAGCAATCCGGCGTCGCAGCTCTCCTACGCGCGGATGCTCCTCAGTGCAATCTACAAGCGCGGAGGTAAGCTGCGCCTCTAATTCCGCTAACTCCTCATTTATCCGGGCAGCCAAAGGTATCTGTAACCCATATGTTTCCTTAAACTTACGCAGTGCCTCCTCAGAGACTTCAAGTTTAGCTTTATAAATCCTCAATTGCTCCTCAATAAACATAATCGCGGAATCCGCTTCTTCACTTTGGGCGAGGATATTTTTCCTAATCAAGATATCGCAAAGGGTGTTCACGACCTCCTGCGTAGTATGCGCGTCTTCACCCTGGTAAGAAATCGTAATTATACCCCTGCCTCTCATTCGTAGTAAAATACGCTTACGGATACCCTGAATTAATCCCTCCAGCTCTAAGGGATTTCTCACATCTTTATTTAGCTTTAACTCCTCCACTAACTGTAACAGCCGCGGCCAGGAAAGAATCTCTTCTCTTAATTTATGTAATCTATCCCCTACAGAGGTAGAAACCGCAAGATTGCTTAATAGGGGATTTACCATACCCTCTTCTTCAATCAGGATTATTGCTTTTGCCTCATAAGTCTTGGGCAAAACAAAGCCTGCCACAACAGACAAAATAAAGATGCAAACAAAGGGTATAATAAATAACCATTTACGCCTGAGAAAAATCTGCAAGTACTCCTGCCAATCAACCTGTGTTTTTGCTTCCATAGTAAAATTAGCCTCCTATTTTATTCTTGAACAACTATTGAGATTTTAATCATCATCGCCCTGACCCCAGCTATGAGTAATAACATCATCAGCACGCTGCGCTTGACCAAAAGGTGCCAGAAGAGTTGCCAGAGCGCGGTTTATCTCGGCCGGCACGGTTGAAGGCACAACCACGATATCACCGGAAACAAGATCAACGTTATCCTTGGTTATTCCTCTGTAAAGAAGTTTAAAAAGGTCGACTTTCTTATAGGTAGGATTCACCGGGTCGGATTTAAAAATATAAGTCCTCCTTAACGCAGCAGTACGCGTAGGTAAACCTGCATCGACAATAGCATCGCGCAGAGAAAGCGTATCGCCTTTCATCGGGTATTTACCCGGCCGGCCAACATCACCTAATATATAGACAATCTTACTGCGATACTCAACAATAGCTACGCTTACTACCGGATTCTTTACAAACTTACTTAACTTATTTATCAATACCACCTTTAACTCTTCCTTATTCAACCCCTCTGCCTTGATATCTCCGGCATAAGAATACTGGATATTACCATCGGGACCAATAACATACCTGCCGCTGAATTCAGCTTGATTTTGCACAGTTATCTGAAGCACGTCTTCTTTTCCCAGGGTATAAGGTTTACTTTCCCCGATAACCTCTGGTTCTATAATAATTTTATCCGGTTTTTCCTTTTTCTGCTCCTCCATATGCTGAGCCTTAGCCGCGGTTAAACTAA